>CAZMLC010000137.1:1904-2981 GCA_964567125.1 uncultured Akkermansia sp. | reverse complement strand
CACTCTTAACTCTCTTGAGCAATCCGCGCGCCTGTGCTACACTCAATGCATTATTAATGTGGAGGTCAATCACAATGAAGATGCATACAGTTTCACTGTCGCGCCGCGGATTTCTCGGCGGCGCTGTGGCAGCCGCCGCGGCTGTCACGTTACCGAAGGATGTGTTCGCAGCCGCATGCTGCGCAAAACCGAATTCGAAATTCAATGGCGTGCAGATCGGCACGATCACCTACAGCTACCGCGGCATGCCGCAGTCAGCGGAACAGGTTCTGGGATACCTGATTGAGGATGGTCTGAGCAGCGTCGAACTGATGGGCGGCACAGCCGACTCGTTTATCGGACGCCCGAATATCAACGCCAAGGATCCGGACGCGAACAAGAAGTGGATGGAGTTTCTCGAAAAGCCCGTCTTCGCTGAAAAGTGCGCTGCACTGCGCAAGCTCTACAACGACGCCGGCGTGAATATCCACATCGTGAAGTACGGCGATATCGGCGCGAACAACATGTCGGCAGGCCAGATGGAATACTACTTCCGGGTCGCCAAGGCCGTGGGCGCCAAAGGCATCACCCGCGAAATCGATGAGAACGCCGCCAAGGTTCTCGGTCCGATCGCGGACAAGCACCAGATCTACATCGGATTCCACAACCACACGCAGATCAATGCCAAGACCTACGATGGTCCGATCCTCTCGTACGGCAAATACCTCGCCATCAACCTTGACATCGGGCACTATGTGGCTGCCAATGAAGACTGCCCGATCGCGATCATCGAAAAGTATCATGACCGCATTCTGAGCCTGCACCTGAAGGATCGTACCCGCAAGGTGAACAAGGCGCAGAACCTCGCATTCGGCAAAGGCGATACACCGATCGCCGGTGCGCTCCAGCTGATGCGCAAGAACGGCTATACCTTCCCGGCGGATATCGAACTCGAATACAAGATCCCCGAAGGCTCCTCGCAGATCAAGGAAATCGCCACGTGCGTACAGTTCTGCAAGCAAGCCCTGAGCTAATGCTTGAGAACACTCCAAACAAAAGGGCAGGCTTTTCAGCCTGCCCTTTTGTTTATCGGTGATC
>CAZMLC010000137.1:0-1804 GCA_964567125.1 uncultured Akkermansia sp. | reverse complement strand
CCCTACTCCGCGCAGAGCACGTTCAAGGCCTGCACGTAGGCCAGCAAGCTGGCTTCGACCACGTCCGTGGACGAACCGTGTCCGCGCGCCACGCGGTTGTTGTGGCGGACGCGCACATCCGCAGAACCCAGAGCATCCGCACCGCTGGTCGCGGCGTTGATCGTGAACGACTCCAACTCCAGATTCTTCATGCCGCACATCTTGTTGATGGCCGCAAAGGAGGCGTTGATCGGACCGTCACCCGCAGCCACCTGCTCCACGGTCTTGCCCTTTACAGACAACCGCACCGTACTCATTGGCGTAATCGCGTTGCTGGCCAGCACATTGAACTGCAACAGTTTGAACTGCTCTTCGATCGACATGCGCACATCGCCGACCAACGCTTCAATATCCGTATCGCTGACCGTCTTTTTGCGATCCGCCAAGTTCTTGAACTTCGCGAAGAGATCGTCGATCTGCTCCTTGTTCAAACCGAAGCCCAGCTCTTTCAGGCGCGACTCAAAGGCATGGCGCCCCGAATGCTTGCCCAGCACCATCTGGTTGCGCGGCAACCCGACCGACTCCGGCGTCATGATCTCATAGGTCAGCGGATTGGCCAACACGCCGTGCTGATGAATGCCCGACTCGTGCGCAAAGGCGTTCTCGCCCACAATGGCTTTGTTCGCCTGAACGCGACTGCCCGTCACCTGCACCACGCAGCGGCTGGCTGCGTAGATTTTTGAGGTGTCGATATTCGTCATTGCGCCAAACGTCTCACGCCGCGTGGCCAGCGCCATGGCGATCTCCTCCAGCGCCGCATTGCCCGCGCGCTCGCCAATACCGTTCAGCGTGCACTCCACCTGATCCGCACCCGCAGCCACAGCCGCCAAGGTATTGGCTACAGCCAACCCCAGATCGTTGTGGCAGTGCACAGCCAAGCGCGCATCGCCCATATCGACATTCGCGCGGATATCGGCAATCAGCTGCGCATATTCGGACGGAATGGAATAACCCACGGTATCCGGAATATTCACGGTGCGCGCACCGGCCCGGATCACGCCTTCCACGATGCGATAGATGAAGGGCCGTTCGCTGCGCGACGCATCCTCCAGCGAGAATTCCACATCCTCGCACTTATTGCGCGCATACTGCACCATGGCGATCGCCTGTTCGTAGACGCGCTCAGGTGCCATCTTCAGCTTGTACTCCATGTGGATCGGCGAGGTCGCGATAAAGGTGTGGATACGCGGATGCGCGGCGCCCTGCACCGCCTCCCAGGCCGCATCGATATCCTTAGTCAACGCCCGGCACAAACTCGCCACCGAGGCGTTTTTCACTTGGCGCGCAATCGCTTTAACCGATTCAGAATCGCCCTGCGAGGCAGCCGCGAAGCCTGCCTCGATCACGTCCACCCGCAGCGCTTCGAGATGTTCCGCCACCAGCAACTTATCCTTCAAGTTCATGGTGCACCCCGGCGATTGTTCGCCATCGCGCAACGTAGTATCAAACACATAAATACGTCGTGGACTCTGATTCATTATTTTCTCCTTTTTACTACCGGGGCACCTTCCAAAGATGCCCCGAAAAACAAAAACTCCCGCGCGGTCAATTGACCTTCACGGGAGTTTGTTCGTGGCATCTCTGGAATTAAACTTTACACGACACAACTACCGTGACTGATCATTAGCCACAGGTTGCTAAGTCGAAGGTTAAAGCTCTGTTCCATTGGGTTCATGCCGTGCAGTATGCCATACTCCGCCCGCAAAACACAAGGAGGAAGATAGAAAAATTTGTCTGTGACAGGGAATACTGAGAATTCTGGGAA
>CAZMLC010000136.1:1394-3177 GCA_964567125.1 uncultured Akkermansia sp. | reverse complement strand
CGCAGGCCAAAGATCGGCGCCATCATGTCCGGCATGAGCACGGTCAATGTATCGCCCTCCACCACAGCATAGTTCGCCGCCTCCAGCGTGCAGGTCCGATATGCCGGATAGGCCTTGGTCTCAGTGATCAGCTCCGAACGCGGTTGCGCGGACTTTGAAATGGAGTTCGCCAGTTCGAGAAAATGGCGTCGACGATCCTCTGGCAACATTTCGCGATAGTTTTTGCGGAAGGGGCCGACTGCGGAGCCAAAATACCAGTTGGTGACCGTAATCTGCGCCGTGCCGTTGGTCTGGACCTCGATCGACCAGCTCTTGCGCGTTTGATCGCGATGGAGCGGTGAAACGTCGATGGTCTTGAACTTCCCCGACAACGTCATGTACGCGGCGGATTCGAGGCGCGTCGTGCCGGGTTCGTCGTACTGATCGCCTTCGTTCAGGTAATAGACGTGGCCATTGACAGTGGCCTCGACGAGCGGGGCATCAACGTACTCGGTTTGCGGAACGTCGCGGAAGGGCTGGGAGGCCGCGGCATAGCGACTCGTATCGCGCGACGCAAAGATGATCTGCGCATCGATCCCGACCTCCTCCAGCATCGCGGCCAGCAGCATGGCCCGGTCGAGCGCATGACCATACTGATCCGTCAATGTCTTGTCGGGTGTCGAGAGCGTAGCGAGCGGCAGTTCAGCGTAGGAGACCGCGACTGGACGGATCGTCCGCAGCACGGCATCGCGGATGATGCGCAGGCGCGCTTCATCATCCGATACGCCGCGAATCAGGGTACGCGCATAACGGCGCGCCTTGGCATCGCGTTCCGCCACAGCGGCAATCGCCCGCTTGAGCGTATGCGCATGGTCGCGCCACGTGCCGAAGGTATAGAACAGTGTCGGCTTGTAGAGATGCCAGGGAGGCAGCAGTTCCTCGTTGCGCACAAAGGGCGGTTGCTCGCAGGTCCACGTCGTTTCAATCGTGGCGTCGTTCGTCACGGCGCTCACGCGCACAGCATCAAAGCAATAGGTTTGGAAGATCGGATCGAGCGCACGCGGATAGATCATCCGCATCTGCTCGCGGCGGACACGCTCGCGGCCGCCGAACTCCGCATGGCCGCTCACAAACGTATCGCCCTGCTCTTCCACAACCGAGCAGACGGAAATCACGCTGCCGACCTCAACGCCGGGAAGGTTGACGACCAGCATCTTGGAGGCGGGATAGCGCGGCGCGGTCCCCGCCCACGGCGCATCCATGATGTTCTGCTCTTTCGGCGTTATTTGATGGATCTTGCCGTTGGCATTCGAAACCGTAGCCGAGATCAGCGTCACCTTCTGCCAGGCCGGATTGAACATGAATTTCAGCTCCGACTGACTCTTCTTACCGGCATAGGTCAGCACGCGCTGAGTGTAGCGGTTGGTCGTCACGACGTGACGCGCATCCAGCACCACAATATCCGAGCACTGATCGAGCACCTCTGCATCGGGCTTCTTGTTCTCCGTCGCCACGAAGAGTGGACGCTTACGCCAGGTCGCTTCAATATCCTTCAGCGTCTGCTTCAATCCGAGATACGCCGAGGGGCTGAACTCGGGCGTGGTCAGCAGATAGGTATAGGCCCCTGTGAAACAGCCATTGGTGACGTTTTGTTCCAGGTGAAACTCCGTCCCCTCGCGAGCGAGATGAATCGGATCAGGCAACACGTAGGGCTTGCCGAGCTGATCATCCACGCGGATGGAGATGCGTTCCTGCGTGCCGCAGGTAAAGCCCGTCTCCAGCACGTATTTGCGCTTTTCGAGGC
>CAZMLC010000136.1:0-1294 GCA_964567125.1 uncultured Akkermansia sp. | reverse complement strand
CCGCCAGGCCGATCAACCGCGGTGATGGCATGATTAAAATAGGGCAACGGCACATCGGGATCCATCTTGGCGCCGGCATGGATCAGCACCGGATAACCGGGAATGCCGGCCAGCGTCAGGAGCGAGGCGAGCAGCGCCGCCTTGTCGCGGCAGACGCCGTAGCGGTTTTCGAACGTCAGGCTGACAGCGTGCGGCTCGTACCCAGGCGCCACATTCTCGGTGGTGATTCCCATGTAGCGGATCTCCTGCGAAACGAACTTGAAGAGACGCCGGATCTTCTCGTCGCGCGTTGTCGCACCGGCAATCAGCTCCTGAACCTTCTTCTCCATCTGCGGAGTCGTCTTCTTCAACGCCGGCTCGCAGAGCTTCCAGTACCAGCGCGAGACATCGCGCCACTCGCCCACCGTGCTGAGCAGCACGCGTTGCACCTGCGTGTAGAGCGGCGGCATGTCCGGTTCCGGGAACATCTGCGGCACGTTGCGCACCTGCCACGTGTGCAGCGTGCGACCATCCGCCTGCGGTGCAGCCGCATAGTGCAAGGTATTCGTCACTGTCGCGCGCAACACCGCATGCTTGATCGGCAATTCAGGCGGCGCGGAAATCTGATAATCGAGCTTCACGATCGGCAGATCGTATTCGAAGATCGCATAGTCGCCCCACGTATCGGGAACGCGCGCCTTGCTCACGATCCGGCAGGTCGTGACATGGCAGACATCGCCGATCTCCACGCCGGGCATGGAGAAGACCAGCACCTTATCCGCTGGGTCGTAGATGTTCGCGCCCATCTGGCCGGGATCAATCATCACGCGCGAGTAGGTCGCGACATCGATGGGCACCGCGGTTCCATTCGGCTTGATGATCTCCGCCCGATAGACAAACGACGTGCCGTAATGCAGGTTGAAGGGAACAGAGATCGATTGCGCATCGCGGCGGCCCTTTTCCGTCAGCACCTTGGTAAAGTCGTCGTCCCACGTCACGGACGTGCCCGTTTTCTCATAACGCTCCAACACGCGATTCTCAACCAGCACGCGATCCGCGTCCGGGAAACGTTCAGCCGTCACCGCCTTGGCGCTGACCATGACCTCCGCGGCATTCAACGCGAACTGCGGCGGGGGCTCCGCTGCCGACACGCTCAAAACCAAACCAAATATAATTCCCAAAAATCGTTCTCTTCTCATGTGCATTTCTCCCTCATTGAAGGAGCTATTTTAGCACGTTTGAGGAAGGTCTGTCGATGGGAGAGGAGAGTAAAGAGTGTCAGCAAGTGTCAGTAAGTTGGGAAGTGTCAGTAAGT
>CAZMLC010000135.1:0-3503 GCA_964567125.1 uncultured Akkermansia sp. | reverse complement strand
TTTGGGCAAGGATTGACGGCCTATAGATGGCTGTGTTAAAATGTGCCATTATTCACAGGATTGATTGAACAAAGGGGGATTTCTATGAAGCACGCACGCACCGTCGCGATGTTTTGTCTCGTATCGCTGGGGCTCACAAGTTTCGCACAGATTATTGAATCAGAAAAAGAATTGGCGCTCGTTCAAGACACCGATGTTGTCGTGGTCGGGGGCTCAACAGCTGCGGTCGCCGCTGCCGAGAAAGCGGCGCAGGCGGGAGCCAAAGTTTTTCTGGTTGCGCCTCGTCCCTATCTGGGTGAAGACATGGCGGGTCGGCTCAACGTGCGCACGGAGGAGGGCGATGATCTGAGCTCCCCGCTCTATCGCAAAATATTCTCCGCAACGGGGCGGCCTAAGTCACTGCCTTTTACGTACACGGCCGACCGTCCGGCGGATCGGACGCATAAAGATGTTGATCAGCAGATGCTGAGCGACAGTAAAATGACTGCGCCGGAGAACGAGAGCGTCCAATTCAACTCCGATGTCGTCTACACGCTCGACCTGGGTGCCGTGCAGAAGGTTGACCAGGTGATGGCGTATGTCTACGTCCGTCCGGGACCGAATGGGTTTCTCACCGATGAACTGAGCGTCCAGGCGAGCAGCGATAATCGGACGTGGGAAGCGGTGGGCCAGACCCGCGAACAAGGCGACAGCGGGATCAATGGACTGGTCTATTTTTCCGTGCCGCTGAAAAAGCCGGCCCGTTATGTGAAGTTGACGGTGAAGAAATCCGCGGATGCGTCGCGGCAGCTGCTGGCGGAATTTTGTGTTCTCCCGACCAGCGAGAATAAAACCGAGCAGATGGTTTCGGAAACAACCCCCTTCCGCATCAAGCGCTATCTGGATGAGGTACTCCTCAAGGCGGGGGTTTCCTTCCTGACAGGCGCCTTTGCGACGGAAATCCTGACGGATGAAAAGGGTGCCCTGAGCGGGGTCGTGATTGCCAGCCGCAGCGGACGTCAGGCGATCAAGGCCAAGACAATCATCGATGCGACCGAACGCGGATTGATCGCGCGCGCCGCTGGTGCGAAGGCCGCCCCGTTCCCCGCAGGGACCTACACCTTCAAGCGCACGATCTTTTCGGGAGAGCCCCCTGCAAAAGCCGACAATCTGAAGGTGACGGAACAGCTCGGGATTTACAATGCCAAGGTCACGGGGGTCAAGGCGCCTAAGGGCATGGCTTCGGTCGTGACCGGCCGCATGTATGTCTGCGAAATGCAGCTGCCTATGAAGGATGCCTCGGTACGCGCCTTTGCGGAAGCGGAACAGGCGGCACGCGATCTGACCTTTACACCGACGCAACTGGACGCAGCCGATATGTTGCAGTTTACACCGCCCGATTTCTTTCATGGAAAGAGCAGCAGCACACAGCCGTGGCAGGGTGCTGACGCGCTCGATCTGGGTGTCTTCCAGCCCGCAGGCACGGATCACCTCTTTGTGCTGAGTGCACTGGCGGATGTGGCACGTCCGGCAGCGGAAGCGATGACCAAGCCTGGCAACTTCATGACCGTGGGTGCACGCGTGGGCCAGACGGCTGCGCAGATCGCCCAGGCGCGCGGTGCTGTTGGCGCGGTGCGGGTTGCTGGTACGGTGCAGAAGGCGGCCTCCAGCGCACGTGTGGGCGAGGGCTCGCAGAATCTGCCGCAGTACTTGACGAATACCTCGGGAAGCATACAGGCCGGACCGCGCGCGTTGCCGACTCTGGCCGAGTGTGACGTGGTTGTGGTCGGTGCCGGTACCGGCGGCGCTCCGGCAGGTATCTCGGCGGCGCGTCAAGGCTTGAAGACCATTGTCTGCGAATACCTCTATCAGATGGGTGGTGTCCAGACCGAGGGGCTGATCGGCATTTATTACTACGGTAATCGCGTGGGCTTTACCGCTGAGATCGATGCAGGGGTGAAGCAGATGGGATCGGTTCTGGCGCAGACAAAATCCGAGTGGTACCGGCGCGAGAACCGCAAGGCGGGCGCGGAGATCTGGTACGGCACGCTGGTCACCGGCGTCGTGGTTGAGAACAATCAATTGACAGGCGTCATCGTGGTCACTCCGATGGGCGAGCGCGGTGTGATCCGCTGCAAGGTCGCGATCGATGCGACCGGCAATGCGGATCTCGCGGCCCTGGCCGGCGAAGAGACCGAGTTTGTGAACGACAAAGAGGTGGCGGTTCAGGGCGTGGGACAAACCATCCGCGCCTTTGGTACTAGCTATGCGAACAACGACGTCAGCTTTGTTGACGATACCGATGCGGCGGATCTCTGCTTCTTCGCCTTGCGTGCGCGTATGAGTATGCTGATGAACGCCTGGGATCAGTCGCAGATCGTCAACAGCCGTGAACGGCGGCGTCTCCACGGTGTCTTCTACATGACGCCCATGGATGTGATGAACGGCCGCACCTATCCTGACGTTGTGGTCAGGACCTATAGCAACTTCGACTCTCATGGGCATACGGTCTGCGAGCAGTTCTTTATCGACGATCCCGGTCATAAGGGGATGTTTGTCAACCTGCCGTACCGCTGTTTCCTGCCCAAACGGGTGGATGGTCTGCTGGTCATCGGTCTGGGCATCAGCGCGCATCGCGACGCCATGCCGATTCTGCGCATGCAGCCCGACGTGCAAAATCAAGGGTATGCGGTCGGCGTGGCCGCTGCACTGGCTTTGCGCGACAAGGTGACTGTACGCAACGTGAACATGCGCGAATTGCAGCAGCAGCTGATCAAGAAGGCGATCGTACCCGAAGAGGTTCTGACCATGAAGGACTCCTTCCCGTTGCCCGACGCGGAGTTTGTCACGGCTGTGGCCTCGCTGACCAACAATTACGCTGGTCTTTCCGTGCTGCTGACCGATTTTTCGCGCAGCATTCCGCTGCTGAAGGCGGCTTTGAAAAAAGCAGCGAATCCCGAGGATCAACTGAAATATGCCCACGTGCTGGCCATGATCGGCGATGCCACGGGCGAGGATGTGCTGATTGCCAAGGTGCAAAGCATGGCGTGGGATAAGGGCTGGAATTTCCGCGGCATGGGACAGTTCAACCGCAGCGTCAGCTGGGTGGACAGTTACATCATCGCTCTGGCTCGTGCGAAATCGAAAAAGGCGCTCCCGGCTCTGCTGGAGAAGGCGCGTCAGCTGGATGCAACCCGCGAGTTTTCGCACTTCCGTTCAATCGCCATGGCGCTCGAAGTCGTGGGTGATCAGCAGGCGGCCAAGGTGCTTGCCGAGGTTTTGGCGAAACCGGAGATCGCCGGGCATGCGGTCAGCATGAGCCAGACGGCAACGGCGTTCCCGGTCTTCACCACGTATCAGGATAAAGCTGGAAACGAGGAGCGGACGCGCGTCTTGCGCGAACTGGCGCTTGCGCGTGCGCTCTATCGCACGGGCGACGTTGAGGGTAAAGGCGAAGCCACCCTGCGCGCCTATGCCGCGGATCCGCGCGGCATGTATGCCAATCACGCGAAACTCGTTTTACA
>CAZMLC010000134.1:0-3726 GCA_964567125.1 uncultured Akkermansia sp. | reverse complement strand
GTCTGGGAAAAAATATTTACAGAAGCCGGCTACCCGGATCCCACCTACTGGGAGGAATTGATCGACGCCTGGAATGACTGGGTCGATCCCGACAGCACGGTTTCAGGTCGTTCCGGCGCGGAAGATGAGTACTACACCAACTTGGAACCGCCTTACCGACCGCGCAACGGGCCGATCGACAATATCGATGAGCTGCGTCTGGTCAAAGGATTCCTTCCCGTGGTGCTCGACGGCGGTTGTCTGAACCCCGAGGAAAAACGCGAAGAGCAGCGAATTTACGTCAAGGGAATTAAGGAATTGTTTACCACATACGGAAATGGTAAGATCAACGTTAATGCAGCCCCCATGGAAGTGTTGATGACGATCCCCGGCATGGACGAGATCACGGCCGGCGCGACCATCGAGGAGCGCGAAGGACAGAACAGCGGTATGTATGGGCCTCGTGGCGCATCCTCTGTGAGTTCAAAGAAGAGCACGACACGCTCTTCGGACAGCACCGCCGAGGAGATTGAAGATTACTCGTTTAAGAATGAAGCCGACTTTATGAGCCGTGTCATGATTAAAGATTCGTCGATTCAGCAGTACATCACCACGCAATCGACCACATTCCGCGTCATCATCGAAGGGCGGGCCGCAGGGATCGCCCATGCGATTCAGGCGATTGCCATCCTCGACGGCGAAAAGATCCGCTATTTACGCTGGCGGGAAGATCCCTAATCACGGATAATGACCGTGTTATGTTGAGCACCATGAAGCAAAATGAAGTCATAGCCTGGGTTGTCGAACGAACGCTCTTACGCAGCGTCCGCTACCTTCAGCGCGGACGCGACAATTGGCAGAAATGCGGAGGCGGAGTCTGGCCGATTGAAGAACCCGTCGCCGCGCTCGAACAACCTGCCGCGGAAACAGGCGCTACCGATCTGGCCGCCGCGCTGGACGCCCCCGCTGCCGATGTTCAGGTCATCGAAGAAGAGTCTCCGCTGGTGCGTGTCATGCGCGCTACGCGCGATGCGACCAACGCCAAACAGGTCGTCCTGGGACTGCCGCTTTCACGCCTGCTGGTCCAAGTCCTGAAGTTCCCCGTTGAAATGCGCGACAACCTTGCTGAAGCGGTTGAACTTCAGCTCGACAAGCTCTCCCCCTTTCCCGGCGAAGAGCTGGCCGTCAGCCACGAAGTCCTCGGTGAGGACGAACAATATCTCTGGGTGCTGGCAGCGGCCATGCCGGCGATCAGTTCGGATGCCCTGCACGAAGCACTCGCAGCCGCCCACGTCCGCGTCGGACGGACTGACATCGCGCTGTTGGGCTGGCTCCGTTCCCTCTGCGGTGAACTGAACCTGATGCGCCATGGCCGCCTCGTTCTGCTCTCGGACCTCGACGATGGCTGGGAGCTCATCATTCTCGATCACGGCATCCCGGTTTTCATCCGCGGGCTCGGCGCCATCACGGATAACGAGACGCTCATCCGCGAACTGACGCTCTCCATCCTGAACGCGGAGATCGACATCGGGCATACCCCCATTCTGGAGTGGATCGTTCTCTCGCAGAATGACCGTGACGCAACGCTCATTTCGGAAATCACCAGTTTGATCGAAACGCCCGTCCGTCATGTCAAACCGCAAAATGACGATGGCGGCGTCGATGGCGTGGCGCTCCGTACCGTCGAAGGCGCTTCGCTCAACCTAACCCCGCAGCTCTGGAAGAATGAGATCTACGAGGCGACGATCCGCCAGCGGATGCTGATCTTTGTCAGCGTGGCTGCGGCGCTCTGGCTGCTCATCATGGGGACGCTCTTTGCCGGCCCGTTTGTCTACAAGCAGCTCACCAACCGCACGCGCGCCTTATCGACCGCACACGGCCGCGTCTACCGTCAAGTTTCCAACACGCGCGAACGGGTCAACCTGATCAGCAAATACATGGACCGTTCCGATTCGCCGCTTGAGATCCTGCGCCAGACAGCGACCCTGCTCCCTGAGACAGGCGACATCACGTGGAATGATTTCTTCTACAAAAAAGGCGACAACGTCAAGATCTCCGGCGTTTCGCGCGAAGACTCGGTCGCCATCCAGTACCACAAGGATATCGCCGCTAAGCTCAGCTTTGCCACGACGTCGCAGCAAGGTCCCAAGAAGGTAAAAGACAGCTACACCTTCAGTATTGAGGGCAAATTCAACGCGGAGGAGAAAAAATGACCACGCTCTCGTTCCGCGAAAAGAATATGGCCATGATCGCCGGTGTCGCGATCCTCTATCTCATCGCAGGCCTCTCCTACAAGCGCCAGATGACGAACTGGGAGATCGCCAAACGCGGCTACACCAATGCCTGCAAGAAGTATGATGAGGAGCGCGCACTGATTGCCAACCGCAAACAGTGGGAGCAAACCTTCAGCGAACTGCGCGAACTGCTGCCCACGGTCTCGGATAAAGCCGATATCACCACAGCGAACAAACAGCAGGAAGTGCGCGCCATGGCCACCAAGCACGGGCTCTCCATCATCAACATGACTGCAGGTAAAGAGACCGAAGTCGGCGATGTCTACGAGCTCGAGCTGAACACCGAATGGACCGGAACCCTTGAAGGACTGATCAAGTTTCTGCACAATCTGGGAGAAGGCGGTGCCAAGTTCGATATGCGCCAACTGGCAGTGCGCGCCATGCCGCAGCAGCAGGGCATGCTCAAGGGTTCGTTCAAACTTTTCTGCGCCTACATGCGCGGCGAAGAGATCGCAACGGAGAACCTCCCCGCCGGAACCGCAACGCCGCAGGTTGAACCCGCCCCGAAGGCGGATGAATCCCCGCGTTCCGCACCGCCCCAGAACGCCAAACCTCACCCCAAAAAGCAGGCTTCCGCACCGTCGACGACCTCAGCGGCAAAGCCTGCCGCCAAAAAATAACCGTTTGCCGATGACCATCGAAAGGATGCCACTATGAACCTAGCACAACAGAGAGTATCACGCTGCCTCACCTGCATCGTGAGCCTGTTCTTTGTCAGCCTCGCCAGCCTACCTCTTTTTGCACAGACACCTCCTCCCGTGCTGCCAAGCCGTATTCAGGCCACACCCCCCGGATTGCTCCGCCCGGGCAACACGCTGTCTGCGCAGAATCTGCCGAAGGCCGGCGATCCCTCAGCGGCTGGCGCCTCGGCGAATTATGAAAGCGCGTACACGAACAAGTATGGATTGAAATTTGCCCCCGATGCTCCGCTGCAAGCCTACCTCGACGCCTATACGGAACGCACCGGCCAGTCCTTCATCGTCTCACCGGAAGTACCTGAAAAAATCAAGAACCCCTACCGCATCCATTCCGATGTCGCCTTCTCAACGGAAGAATACCTCTCGATCATTGAACAGATCTTAGCCTGGAACGGCATCGCGCTCGAACCCTTTGGCGAACGGTTTATCAAGGCGCTGCCGCGCAAGACAATCCGGCAAGAGGGCATCCCGATTATCATGGATATCCCTGATAAGCCGCACCAGGAGAAGAACAAGGTCATCAGCCAGATGATCCAGTTTAAGGCGATCACTGCGGCCGAAGCGCAGAAGGCCCTCGAAGGGTTCAAGCGGCCCGACGGACTCTTCCAAGTCTTCGAACGCACCAACAGCATTCTGGTGACGGATACCCAGGAGAACATCAACCGCATGCTCGAGATCGTCAAGTTCATCGACCAGCCCCTGCTCGTGCTTGAAGAGGTCTTTGTGCGCCAAATCAAATTCGCCAAGGCGGATGA
>CAZMLC010000133.1:0-3867 GCA_964567125.1 uncultured Akkermansia sp. | reverse complement strand
CGCGTCGCCGAAACTCCACACCCCGCTGCCGCCCAGCCAGACACCTTCCGCGGCATCAAGGTTCCCGATACCCATGCTCAGGCTCACGATACCAACACACAGAATGCTCATATTCATACGCACCCTCCAAATGCTCAATTTAGTATACGCCGTAATCTTAGCACACTGGATTTAAACGTAAACGCCTTTTCTCAGATTTTGGTTATTTTCTTAAAACCGTGAGGCGTTCCTTTGACGTTATGAAAGACCGTAGCCCGGCGTTCAAGGAAACTGAAGCCAGCTTGCACAAGGTATCGATTACTCGCGGCGCGGTCGAAGACCGCTACCGTACTTCTGTACAGCGGGGGCTGTGCACCCGCTGCTGCAACATGTTCGCCAACCTCGGCAATCAGCAGGTCCGCAAGCCCTGCTGTACGGGGAAAGTAAGATTGAGGACACCCTGACGAAATGACTGAGGGGTGAGGGGTTTAGGTTGAGAGGCTTTTAGGATATGGGCCTCTCGGGCTGAGACACCTGAGAATACTGGGATCACAGGGCCCTCCGATCACTTTCGCCGGTCATTGCCCGATCTGCGACAAGGCGGATCGCCAAGAGGCGTGTACAGGCAGGAGCAAGTCGTATTAGTCTGGGGAGTCTGATTAGTTGAACTTCGTACAAACTTGTCGCTGATCTTCGCGAAGCTCCCAACTCTTTGACACTAGCAAAATTATTCAGACTAACATGATTTCTTCTAATGATGGCGCGGTCGGAGATTGCGGCCCTACCGTACTTCTGTACAGCGGATGCTGTGCACCCGCTGCAGCGCCGTCTCACATCACTGACTTTTTTTATTCGCCGATCAACTCTTTTAAGCTGACCTGACCTTGCGCCTGCTTGCGGTATTGCAACGGCGTTGCACCATAGACTTTATGAAAGACCGTCGCGAGGCGTTCCGGCGAGCTGAAGCCAGCCTGCGCGGCAACGTCCGGCATGGAGAGCGCATGGTTGCGCAACAGGTCGCAGGCGCGTTCCAGATGGGTGCGCCGGATCTCCTGCGCAATGGTCCGCTGCAGCTGTTCGGCGAAGCGGATCTCCAGCATGCGCCGCGATAAGCCGGACTGCCGGACCACATCGCTCACGCGGTAGTTCTGATGCGCATGTTCGCGGATATACCGCACCGCCTTCAACACCGCAGGATCGCTCACCGCCAACGTATCCGTCGAGGGGCGCTCGACAATGCCGAGCGGCGGCAGCACGATGTTCGCCAGTTGACGTCGGCGATGCATCGCGTAATCGAGCCGCTGCGCCGCCTGAAAGCCGATCTGTTGCGCGGCGGACTGAAGCCCCGAGAGCGGCACCGGCATGGACTGGCAAAAGAGTTCGTCCTCCGATCCGCTGAGGATCGCGACTTCCTCTGGGACCAGCAGCTGCGCTTCCTGCGCGGCATAAAAGACCTCGCGCGCACCGACTGCATCCCACGTGAGAATCCCGACCGGCTTCGGCAATCGAACCAACCAGGCGCTCAAGGCCTCGCGATGACTCTGCCACTCCGAAGCCGCTCCCGCGGTTTCCACGGAAAAGACGGAACAGCTCATGGCGCGCGCCGTTGCCTCGCGGCAAAACGATTCCGCATGTCTGAACACCGCACGCAAGGAGCGGACACCGAAATAGGCGCAATGCTTGAAGCCGCGGTCGTAATAATACTCCGAGGCCAGCCGCGCCGCTGCATCGAAATCCGTGGTTACGCGCGGAAAGGTAATACCCGGCAACTCAAATCCCGAAACATTGACGACAGGACAATTTAGCTGCGTCAGATGGCGCACCAACTCCGTGGTGTGTACGCAGGCGATCACGCCGTTGCCCTGCCATCCCTTCGGCACATGCATCCGCTCGTCAAAGCCCCACGGCTCGATATGCAGCTGCCAGGCATGGCCCTGCTGGACATAGTCCACGATTCCGGCAATCACCTGCCGTCCCCACTGGGTGGAGGTCTCAACCAAAACAGCAACGTGTCGTTGACGCATCACAGTAGCTCCTTATGCGTTAGTCACAGCGTTGTTACGGCTCGATCTGGATGGCGTCGGAATCCGTAAAGCGATACGGCGTTGACGCATCGCCCTTCTTGGCCGGATAGGCATCGCTCTGCACGATCGTATTCTTGCGGATTGTCACGTTCTGCACGCAGTACATCTGCACCAGCGGCGCACCGATTCCAAACGTCTTGAAGGTATTATTCTCAATCACGATGTTGCGGTTGTAACGACTCGTCTGCCGATGGTTCTTATCCGGACCAGCGCCCGTCTCAATGGTCGCACGGCCCCAGACTCCGAAGTTGCAATTGTCGAAGAGATTGTCGCGGATCACGAGATCGCGAACCCCCGCCTGCTCGAACCAGAAACAGCCGTCGCCCTCCAGCAGGATCGCAGCGCCCGGCGTATGAAAGGTGTTCTTCTCAATCACCATGCGCGCTCGCGATCCCAGCAAAATACCGCGTGCGCGATTGTTGCGAATGGTGCAGCCCGAAATCAACGTCTCCGGATAGTTATCCAGCTCGGCAATCACATCCCCCTCGGCAGTCTCGGCGGGAAGCGGCTCAGCGAAAACCACCTCGGCATACTCCTTGTTGATGATTGTAAACGCCTTCACCGTCGCCGTGGCATAGGTGATCAGACTCTTACCATGAGCCAGCTCAACCTTCATTCCCGGCTTCAGGTAGTGAAATCCGTACTGCTGCGGATGGACCAGTTTAATTTCCACGCCCGCATCCGTACGCCCCATCACGCGCACATAAATACCGTGCACGTTGGTCGCGTCATCCTTCTGATTCTCGAAGAGGCAATCTTTCAACACCAGTTTGCCGGAGCAATTGGCAAAGTGGGTCGCATCCGCCGTTGTGCTGACGATCCTGCCCTTGCTCGGCGTCACCTGCACGCGCTCGACCACGATATCGCGGCTGCGCTGTCCCAGAATGCCCATGCCCCCTGCATGATGAATCACGATGTCGCGCAGCGCGGTGCCCGCGGTATCGCTCAGCACGAATCCGCAGCACTCGCGATGGCTCGGACTGAAGACAAAGACATTGCCCACGGTGCCCTTCAGCCGCTCTTTGAAGAGCCGCACCTTGCGCTCCCCGAGATCCTTGGCCGCAAGACCGTTCTGCAGGCCATAGTAATCCGGAACCATGTAGGCTGTCTCGCGACGCTGCACATCGAACTCCAGCAGACTGCCATACGGATAGATCAGCTCGGTCCCCTTCACGGTCGTCTGCGGTTCGCTGCTCAGTTTGCCATCCGTGAAGACCAGCACGCCATTGCGGATTTCATAAGGGAACTGCGGCGCAATCTGAACCGTCACGCCATCGTCATGGTTCGCGACGATCACGCCTTCGCTGTGAAACGTCCGCGCCCAGTCCAAGGAAAGATTTTTCACGGTCACCTGGTCGCACCGCGCCATGTAAAAAGGAGTCATCCATCCGCGCAAGAGAAAACGCGCGCCCTGACCGTCGATCGTCACATTCTTCAATCCCTCCAGCAGGAAGAGGATCCGTTTCAATCCCTCATCGTTGTTGCTGACAAAGAGATAACGCTCTTCCGCCTTGCCTGGAAAAAAATCGTAACACCCTGGATCGAAGAGCAGCGTCGCACCCGGACCGGCCTTACGGACAGCCTCGACAGCCGCGCGCACCGCTGCGGTATCGTCGCGCGCATCATCCGCCTTCGCACCAAACGCCGAGACGTGTAGCGTCGTGGCAGCCTGCACGCCTGCCACAGCCATCCAACTCACCAGAAATGCCGAAATCCAATACATACTCTGTATCCTCATTATTTTCTCATCCCTTCATTTTTAGAAGGGTACACAAGTCAATCCAACAGGTCAATATCATTCTCC
>CAZMLC010000132.1:0-4394 GCA_964567125.1 uncultured Akkermansia sp. | reverse complement strand
ATTGGGTACTGGCACGATCTGGGGCATGGTCAGCTGCGCGAATGGATGGGGCTGGAGTCGCATGTTGATATGGCGAAGAAACTCTTGCCGATTACGCGCGGCATCCATATCCACGACGCACTTCCGGTCAGTCGCGATCATCAGGCGCCAGGTGAAGGGAAGATCGACTTTCAAGCATTTCAATTTCTAGCCTCCGCGCCCGTGATTAAAGTCTTCGAGCCTGCTTCGGAGGTGTCTGCCGAACAGGTGCGAGCCGGACTGGAACACATGCGTACCGTATGGCAGGTGGGTGCTGAGTCAGCGCAGCCCTAGCCCCGTGTATTATTCACTTGTCATACAATGAAACTTTGACTACAGTAGAGTAGATTTAATTTTACGTGGGTAGTGTTTTAGGAGGTTCACGCTGCAAGTATTTTGTGTAGTGTGTGCGGTTTGCTGCCTTTTTTCGACTGGAGTGATGGCAGGTGTTTATGATGATGTCAAAGCATGGTGGCATTTTGATGGCGATCTCAACACGAATGGCGTGGTGGATAGCGGGGAAATCCGCGATCAGGTTGGCTGGGGGACGCGTTCAACGCCGCAGAGCGGGCGTTACCATGCGACGACGATTTACGGTCTAACGAACAGCGTAACCTGGACCAACGTATCCAATTCGTCGCTGATTTCAACCTGGGATTGCGGTGGCACGGGGATCGCCTTTACACCGACCATCCATCCCACGGATTCAACGCTCGTGTCTCCCTGCGGATTTCTTGTTCCCAACTTAGCTCTGCAGGGTTCCTGTACGTTGGTGATGCGGCTGTGGTGGAATGGCTTCCTCGATCCTTCTAAGGCAAGAAACGCCTGGATTTATAACAATGCATTTACGTGGAACAATTCGGGGTGGTTGATGGGCATCAACGATGCCGGCGTGCCCTCCGTGTACTGCGGCAATACCAATGGGATTCGCAGCCTGAGTTCGCCGTTGGCCGATAATACGGTGCGTTCCAACGAATGGTTTGACATCGCCATCGTCATGACCGCCAAGGACAATGTCACGCGGACGAACGATCTTTTTGAGTTTTATATCTGGGATAAAAGCGGGATCTTGAATTATCAGAGCCGAACAGCCAACTTTCTCAGTGAGCCGATCACCGCATCAAAAGGAACTGCCGTCGGTGCGGAAAACATGAGTTCAGCGTATGCATCGGGAAATGCCTTCAAGTCGTTTCGCGGAACGCTTGCGCACGTGGCGGTTTGGTCGCGGCCGTTGTCCAGAGATGAAGTCCTGGAGGCCATCTATTTCCCGACACAGTTGATCCAGATGGGGGTGCGCAACGGGAGTGATAACGAATTTGTAGCAGAGGCGGAGACGCCGCAGAACTGGACATTAGGGGAGCCGTGGTGGAAGTTCCGGCGTGCGGTGTCTGCAAGTTATCCGACGAAACAGGTCTCCTTCTTTTTGCCCGCTTCTCAATCAGGACTCGATTATGTGCTGAATCTACGGTCACGCAGCGTCGGGACGAACAGTCTACAAACAGCCTTGTTGAAGGTTGTTGTCAATCAGTATACGAACGCCGTGCAGACGATCACCGCGAACCAAGACTGCTACTGGTTCATTTCGCGCACGCAGCTTGTGGCCAATGCGACGAACGTCTTGACCCTCCACTATGTAGGGGGCGATGCTTCGTGGATTACCTTCGATACGTTTAATTTCGGCGGCTCCTGGCAGGTGGGTGTTGAAAACAATAACAACGTTGATTTCCGCGTGGAAAATCTGAGTTATACAAACTATTATGTTTCGACCCGGGGACTTGACAACTGGACCAACCTGGTCAATCGTGCGATTTCCGCTTCTGTGTCCAACTTGGTCATTCGCTTCCGAAACCCTTCTGAATTATCGACGCGTTATGACTATAAATTTCTGACTCGAGCTATTGCGCAGGGCAATCCGAGCAATACGGTGTCACGGCATCCATGGTCGATTTCGATCAACGGGGGCTCTCCCAGAAATTATAATGTTTCCAATGGAACGATCGTCACCAGCAAATTGGATCGAAGCTCCTTTGTGGTCGGCGAGAACGCCATCAGTCTGACTTATCTGGGTCCCGCCAATAATTTCACGAATCCGCTGGCTGGCGGCTGGGTCCAATTCGATTATTACCGGTTGCTCGTGACGGAACGACCGAAAGGTAGCCTCTGCCTTATCCGCTAATCTCATGGTGGGTTTCGCCGGGTTAAAAAGGTCGCCTTCGGTCATGGTTTCCATCGCGCGCGCTGAACCGGAATTGCGCGGCGTGCGTGCCGCGAAATGGTTAGCTTGACCTCGCTTGGTCTAAAAAGATACTATGTTGCTTGAAAGAGTAACATTCTGTATGGCTACGTTAAACGATCTGCTTTCGAAACAGAAAAACCGCGTGCAAGCGGTGGTCAACATCCTGCTGGAAAGTCCCTATTTTTATCGGACGGACCACGATGAACACTTCCTATTCCTCGCTCGCTATCAACGCGAGTTCGCTGCATTTTTCGAGTCGTTTTTCGGGTGGCAGCTGATCATGGATGCGAAGTGCGCGCGTCTGTACAAGGATCTCTGGTATAACAACGCGATTACGCCGGGCAACCGTGATCTTTTCAATTTCACCAAGCGCGATGAGTGCTTGGCGTTTATGCTGTTGCTCGAGTTCTTTGAGCAGAAACTGGAAGAGGATTCCGCCAGCGTGGATGAACCCGAGAACATCAAGTTCCGCTTTGGCGATCTGCTGGTGTTTGAACGCAATCGGTTCAGTGAACTATTTCCGGACAAAAACAGCGAATACTCGGAAGAACAGATCCGCCGGGTTTTGCGCACGGTGATGCCGCAGCTGGAACGCTATCGGTTTTTGCGCAAATTGGATCCGCCAGCGGATCAGGTGATTGAACCTGATGATACGATCTATGAATGCCTGCCCGCCTTGTGGCACTACAGCGTACAGCGCATTTCGCGGCCGCTTGCCGAGAACGGTCGTCCCTTAGATGCTGTCGAGCCCGATGCGGATGAATCGGCAGAGCATCGTGATTTTGAACCGTCAGAACCTGCATGAAGCGTGTGCGCAGGTCGTGAAAGGAAAAGGCTGTAAGCCCATGGCAAGTTTTTATCGAATTACCAAGGTGCGTCTCATCAACTTCCACAATTTTGTGAATGAGATTATTGAGATCCAGGATGGCGGCCATCTTTTCATGCTGGGCGACAACGGTTCCGGCAAAACAACGGTCCTCGACGCGATTCACTATGTTTTAACTGCGGGCGAATCCATGGAATTCAATTCCGCGGCACGCGTGGCGGGAGCGAAGAACAGCGGCGGTCGATCCATCCATGGCGTGGTGATGCGCTACAACATCGAGAAGAACGGCCCGATGAATCCCAATGGCGGCACGACCTATGCCGCGATTGAAATCGCCGGACGCAATGGGAAACCCACTTCACTCGCAATCGGGGTGAGTACGCACAGCATGGAAGAGAGCGTTGAGCGCTGGGGCGTCATTCGGGAATGTCCTGTGGCGGAACTGCCGCTGACGCAGCGGGTGAACGGCAAGGTGCGCGTGCTGACCAAAAGCGAGTTGCGCGCTGCGCTCGGCGGTACGGGATATTATGGCCAGATCGGCGCATATGCGGATGAACTTGCCTCGCGCTTTTTCAAAGACCGTGAGACCTTCCGCGATGTCTGTAAATTCATTGCCACGGGCAAGGCGTATCGCGAAATCGCGGCGCGGACGAACGATTACCATCAGCTGTTCCGCGAGCTGTTGCAGGAGCCTCCACGTGAAATTTTCGAAGAGGTGATCGCGCATCTTAAATCGCTCGAAGAGAGCCGGCTGGATTTGGAGAAATTGCGCGGACGTAAACGCTTCGTCGAACAACTGGACGGACTTTACCGGCAGGTGCTGACGGCCAAGGTTCAAACACTTGCCGCGCGGTGGGCTGAACGGCATCTGGCCGCACAGGCTTTTCAGTCGGGATATGACCAGCTGCATGCGTTTGTTCAGGCTGAAGCATCACGGCATCTCGAGCTTGTCGATACGGCCAAACGCCTGGAGACGATTCTCGCTGAAGACGAATTGCGTCTAGGTGAACTGCGGCATAAAGATGAACAGGGCCTGACAATCAAAGCGCGCGAGTATGCGTTGAACGTTGCGCGGCATCAGCACGATTACGAGCAGGCCAAAAGCAAGCTGGTGATGGCGCAGCAGGATTTCCACGAGAAGCAGGACGCTGTTTCCAAGGAACGCGATACGCTCGCTAAGAAAGCAACGTACTTCGCACGCGCACTGGCGAAGCTCGGCCGCGATATGCCATTTTCGCTCTCCGGTGTGACGGCTCCGCTGGAGGACGCGGTGAAGGATGCTGCGCCCGAACAGGTGCTGGGAACACTGTCGCT
>CAZMLC010000131.1:0-4518 GCA_964567125.1 uncultured Akkermansia sp. | reverse complement strand
GGGTCGATCCGTCAGCCGGCCTCGTTCTGCGGCATTGTCGGCCTCAAGCCAACCTATGGACGCGTTTCGCGTTACGGGGTTACGGCGTATGCGTCGTCGCTCGACCAGGTCGGTCCCATGACCAAGACAGTTGAAGATGCGGCGATCCTGCTGCAGCATCTGGCCGGCGTGGATGCGCACGACGGCACAACGCTGCCTGCGGAGGTGCCGGACTATCGCGCCGCGCTGGGCGGCGGCCTCAAGGGATTGCGCATCGGTCTGCCCAAGGAGTATTTCATCGAGGGAACGGATCCGGAAGTCATGGCCTGCGTGCGCAAGACCATTGACCGCTGCGCGGCGGAAGGCGCGGAGATCGTGGAGGTCTCCCTGCCGCACACGGAGTATGCGATTGCGGTTTACTACATCATCGCCACGGCGGAGGCCTCCGCTAACCTGGCGCGTTTCGATGGCGTCCGCTATGGCCACCGCACGGTGAATCCCGAGTCGGTCTTCGATCTCTATGCCAAGAGTCGCGCGGAAGGGTTCGGCACCGAGGTCAAGCGCCGGATCATCCTGGGCACGTACGTGCTGAGCAGCGGGTATTATGATGCCTATTATGGCCGCGCGCAGAAGGTGCGCACCCTGATCCGCAACGATTTTGCCAGCGCGTTCCGCAATTGCGATGTGCTGATGACGCCCGTGGCGCCAACCGCCGCATACAAGATCGGCGAGACCTGTAACGATCCGCTGAAGATGTATCTGGGCGATATCTTTACCGTGCCGGCCAATCTGGCGGGAATCTGCGGACTTTCAGTGCCGTGCGGCAAGACGACGGACCAGCTGCCTGTAGGACTTCAGATCCTGGGACCCGCGTTGGGTGAGGGTACGGTGTTGCGCGCAGGTGCAGCCGTGGAGCGGATGCAGTAAACAGCGAAGATAGGCGAGATGAATTTATGAAGTACCTGACCACGATTGGACTTGAGACGCATGTGCAGTTGAAGACGACGACCAAGATGTTTTGCGGCTGCAGCCTGCAGTTCGGCGCAGAACCGAATACGAATGTCTGCCCCGTCTGCATGGGATATCCTGGCGCATTGCCGGTTGCGAACCGCGAAGCCATCAAATTGACGGTGATGTCCGGCCTGATGCTGGGCTGTGAAATCAATCGCCACAGCACCTTTGACCGCAAGAATTACTTTTATCCGGACATGTCGAAAGATTACCAGATTTCGCAGAATGTCCATCCGCTTTGCCTGGGCGGCGGCGTGACGATCCAGACCCCGAACGGACCGAAGCGGATCCGTATCAACCATATCCATCTGGAGGAGGATGCGGCCAAGATCAACCACTATGCGCGGTTCAGCGGTGTGGACTACAACCGCTGCGGCACACCGCTCATGGAGATTGTCTCGGAGCCGGATCTCTCCTCGCCGGATGAGGCCATGGCCTACTTGCAGGCGCTGAAGCAGATTCTCGTCTATACCGGGGTCAGCGAATGTAACCTCGAAGAGGGCAACATGCGCTCGGATGTGAACATCAGCGTGCGGCCCGAGGGGCAGGAGAAGCTCGGCACGAAGGTCGAGATCAAGAACATGAACACCTTCAAGGGCATCTACGCCGCAGCCGAGTACGAAATCGCGCGCCAGATCCATGTGGTGACGCACGGCGGTGCGCTGGTGCAGGAGACGCGGCGCTGGGAGCCCGATGCGGGCGAGACGCAATCCATGCGTTCCAAGGAGAATGCGCATGACTACCGTTACTTCCCGGAACCGGATCTGGTGCCGGTTGCGCTCAGTGCGGAGCAGGTCGAAGCCTGGCGTGCAGCCTTGCCGGAATTACCCTCGTTGCGGCGCGAACGCATGGTGGCGCAGTACGGTATTCCCGAGTACGATGCGGGCGTCCTCGCCGATGAAAAACCGAATGCCGACTTTTTTGAGACCTCCGCGAAGCTCTGCAAGCCTGAATTGTACAAGACGGTATCCAACTGGTTCATGGTCGAGGTCATGCGCCTGCTCTCGGAATCGGGAAAAACCGTTGTTGAGTGTGCCTTGACGCCTCAAGCTCTGGCTGAGCTGGTGAATCTGGTGGATCAGCGCGTTATCAATGGCCCGACCGCGAAAGAGCTGCTGCCGGAACTCTTTGAAAAGGGCGGCATGCCCAAGGCGCTGGTGGAGGCGCGCGGACTGGGGCAGGTGAGTGATGTTTCAGCCCTTGATGAATTTGTGAAGCAGGCGCTCGCCTCGAATCCCAAATCCGTGGCGGATTACAAGGCCGGCAAAAAGGCGGCGGCCGGCTATTTTGTCGGACAGGTCATGAAGCTGAGCAAGGGCAAGGCTGACCCCAAAGTCGTGGGCGATTTAGTGGCGAAGGCGTTGGAACAGTAAGGCGCATCGCACCTGGTTTTTTAAATCAAAAGCAAAAAGGTAGAGTTTTTGTTAAAAACCAGTTGGGCGCTGGCCTGGAGTGTGCTAGAGTAGACGTGTTTTTGAGGAGGTTTGTTATGTGGGACTATACAGAAAAGGTCATGGATCATTTTCGCAATCCGCGCAATGTCGGTAAGATCGAGAATCCCGATGGGGTCGGCACCGTGGGGTCGCTGGCCTGTGGCGATTCGCTGACGTTGATGTTTAAACTGGGACCGGATCAGCGCATTGTTGACGTGAAGTTCCAGACCTTCGGGTGTGCGAGCGCGATCGCTTCGTCGTCTGCGCTGACCGAGATGCTCGTGGGCAAGACGTTGGAGGAGGCGCAGAAGATCACCAACAAGGATATCGCAAATTTTCTCGGTGGCCTGCCTGATCAGAAGATGCACTGTTCCGTGATGGGACGCGAGGCTCTGGATGCCGCGATTCACAACTACAAGACCGGCGAGACGACCTTCAAGAACATGGAGGACCACATCGTCTGCACCTGCTTCGGTGTTTCGGAGAACGAAATCCGGCGCGTGGTGACCGAGAACAATCTGAACACCGTGGAAGAGGTGACGAACTACTGCAAGGCCGGTGGCGGCTGCGGCGCCTGTTGCGGCGAGATCGAGAAGATCATCGCGTCGATTCAGGCGGATCGCACGGTGGTGAAGAAGCCCGATCCTGTCCTTGCGACCCCGAAGAAACTGACGAACATCCAGAAGATGAAGTTGATCGAGGAGATCGTGGAGCGCGAGATCCGTCCGCTGTTGCGTCGCGATGGCGGCGATATCGAACTGTGCGATATCGACGGCGACAAGGTGGTCATCGCATTTCGCGGCATGTGCGCGGGATGCGCGTCGTCGGGTGTTACGCGTCAGACCTTTATCGAGGCCAAGCTGCGCGAATTCGTCGCGCCGACCATTGAAGTGGTTGAACAGGGAGCACAATAATCCATGAGAACGGTCTATTTCGATAACAATGCAACGACCTGCGTTGCGCCGGAAGTGCGGGATGCGATGCTTCCCTTCTTCAATGATCTGTATGGCAATCCCTCCAGCATGCATTACTTTGGCGGGAGGGTGGCGAAATTTGTGCGCGAGGCGCGCGAAAAGATCGCCGCCTTCATCCACGCGGATCCTTCGGAGATCGTCTTTACGAGCTGCGGCACGGAGAGCGACAACATGGCGATCCGCGGCGCCGCCGATGTGCTGGGTCCGCAGGCGAAGATCGTGACGTCGCGCGTCGAACATCCTGCGGTGCTCGGGCCCTGCCGCCGTCTGCGCGATCAGGGGTATCAGGAATTTGAAGTGCCTGTGGACAGCGTGGGTCAGCTCGATCTGGGCGCGTTGCGCTATGTGCTGCGGAACGGCGGACCTGCTGTGGTCAGCATCATGTGGGCGAACAACGAGACCGGCGTGATCTTCCCCATGGAGGAGGTCGCGGAGATCGTGAAGAGCGCGGGCGGTATCCTCCATACGGACGCCGTGCAGGTTGCCGGCAAGATCCCCATCGACGTGCGCAAGGTTCCGGTGGACATGCTTTCGATTTCCGGGCATAAACTGCATGCACCCAAGGGTATTGGTATTTTCTACATCCGTCGCGGTACGCGCATCAAGCCGTTTATGCTGGGCGGACATCAGGAGCATGGTCGCCGCGGAGGCACGGAGAATGTGCCCTATATCGTGGGACTCGGCAAGGCCGTTGAATTGGCGGAAACCAACATGGAGAAGGAAAATTCCCTCCTGAAGCGCCTGCGCGATAAACTGGAGAGCGGGTTGCTGGCAACCTGCCAGGATTCGCGCGTGAACGGCGATACTAAGAGCCGCTTGCCCAATACGAGCAACATAAGCTTCGAATACATCGAGGGCGAATCGATCCTGATGCATCTGAGCGATCTGGGCATCTGCGTCTCGACGGGCTCGGCCTGCGCGGCCGGTTCGCTGGAACCTTCGCATGTGATCCGCGCGATGGGCGTGCCCTTCACCGCGGTTCACGGTTCGATCCGCTTCTCGCTGAGCCGGTATAACACTGAGGAGGAAGTGGACTATGTTCTGGCGGAGATGCCGAAAGTCATCGCGAATCTGCGTTCGCTGTCACCCTTCTGCAAGTAAGCGCTGATGCGATTGTTTAC
>CAZMLC010000130.1:0-4996 GCA_964567125.1 uncultured Akkermansia sp. | reverse complement strand
TCCGAAGTACATGGTCCGATGGTGTCCCTCGAAGAGGATCATCTCGCCCACATTCTGATCGGTCCCGGCAACGCCGCTGAACCGCGGTTGTCCCGCCTTGCCCTCGCACGCCACCCGGTTGTTGCCGAACCAGTTGTGCGCAACAGAACCGCGCCCGGTCGAAACCCAGATCATCCGCCGCGCCGTGCCGCCGCCACCGCCTGTCCCCGGCAGCGATGCATAGACATTGTTTTCGATGATGCTGCGCTCCAACGGCTGCGTGCGGCTCAGAATCGCAGCCTCCGCATTGCCGCCAAAACGCGTCACGGAGATCAGCTGGTTGTTCGCCACGCGCGTATCGCGGACACCGGAGAGAAAGACCGGTACGCGGCCCACGAACGTGTTGCCGCAGAAATCGCCGCCGCGCACATTGTGCAAAAGCAATCCGCAGTTCTCCCCCTTCTTACCATCAATGTCGGCAACCCGCACATCGGTCACTGAACAGCCCGCGATCCAGGTCTCTGGCTTGCCCTCTGCGCGCACCAGGATGCCATGATTGACCTGCGCATTTCCGTAAAGTGAAAGTTCAGCGATGCCTGCACCATCGCCGGACAACCAGACCGCCGCGTGCTCGGAACCTCCCGGCATGCGGCCCTCGCGCAACTGGTAGGTCACGCAATCCTCAGCCTGCAGCACAACGCATGCAGGACCGGACTGCGGCCAGACGCGATCCGAAGGCGTCAGATCGTTCCGGCAGAAGACAAAGGCATCCAGTGACATGCCACCACCGCCTACGTTCTTCCAAACCAGATTCTGCTTGCCTTCGGCGAGCGTAAGCGTCGCACAACGGCTCCAGCGGAAAGTGCCGAAACTGCCGGTATTCGGCAGATTTTGCAAGGCCACGGGCGCGTCATCGTTCACCTGCAACACGGACTTTCCGCTCACGCCATCCATCTTCCACGGCGACATATCGGTGGCATAGCGCACCCAGACGGACCACGTACCCGCCTCAGGAATCGTCACGCTGTAGCGCAGCGTGTCGCCTACGCAATGAATCGCTTCGGGCGCCTGATTCCACCCCACACCATTGAGGCGCGGAAACTGAAGATCCTGCGAGCGCATCAGCTGCAGCACTGTACGATCCTTGCCCTCACCCGCCAGCATCACGCCTGCGGGTATCCGCAGCGTCCCGTAAAAGGGATAGGTGCCGGCGCGCAGCACCAGGCGTCCCCCGCCCTTCTTGGCAAGCGCGTCGAGCGTCTCTTGCAGCGCAGCGCTCTGTTCCGGTTTCAGGCTGCGCTCAACGCGACGGCCATCGGCTTCCGCTTCGATGCGTACGTCCAGCGGTTCGCTCCAACCCCATGCACCGCCTTGTCCAGCATGCACGCGGAGCGCATAATCGCCCGCTGGCAGCTCCTCCGGCAACGCCGCGCTCACCGTGTATTTCCCGATTGCGACCAGATCGAGCCAGAGGCCCCTGCGCGTCGCTTTGTTTTCCAGCCAGACGAATGCACGGCTGAAATCTGGACGCCGCGAGAGGTTGCGGCCAAAAAGCCGGACCACGCCGCCGGCGCGCAGCGTCGCCGGGCTCTGCCACCAGAGTTCCGGCGCATTGATCACCACCGGACGCGCCGCCCCGTTCCCGTTCTGGACAGAGAGCACGTAAGGACCATCACTCGCCCGTTCATCGATTGTAAAGGCCAGATAATTGCTCGACGCGAACTGCACCTTCGCACGGATCAACGCACCGTTCGTCCGGTCCGCATGCCCGCCATAAACCAGCACGTCGCGCGTCAGGTTATCGCCGACAACAAAGAGACTCTCATCCGGCCCCGCCTCTTTGGAATATTCAAAAATCCGCGGCGCACCCTTCGTCCCATACCATGTGGAAGGCACATCGAAGGCCTCCCCCGGCAATACAAGATCCTGAACCGCGATCCACGGCACATCGGCCCATGCGCAACTCCCCGATCCAAAGATCACTGCGCAGCACATTACGCCCCCGATCCAACGCATGCAACTCATCATAACGATTTTCTCCCCCGTAATAATGGCATCAGCTTACCATGCACTTTCTTCGGTAACAAGCGAAGATCATTGAATCCCCGATTTTCAGCGGTTTCGCCTCGCCCCTTGGTTTTTGGTTCGCTTTTCGGGCCCCGCTTGCTATACTGTGCGCTCACACTTAGTTGGATTTTATCATGACGATTAATTGGAATGCAAAAGAGGCCGCAGCCGTGGTCGCGCTACAACGGGGGATTCAGTATGTGGCGCGCCCGTTCGCGGTGATCGGGGACGCCTGCGGCATGACTGAGGCTGAAGTCTTGGCGCTCGCACAACAGTTGATGGACAGCGGCGATGCGCGCCGTTTTGGTTCCGTGTTTGATGCACGTCGGCTGGGATACCGGAGCGCGCTCTGCGCCATGCAGGTGCCGCGCGACCAACTCGACCGTATCGGCGAACAGGTGGCGAAAGTCCCGGGAATCACGCACGCCTATGAACGCGGCTGGCCCAGCGAACTCCCCAGCGATTCACCCGGTGCGCCGGGAACGCGGCAATGGCCCAACCTCTGGTTCACCCTGGTTGATCACGCGGATCAGTTTGAAGGGACGCTGGCCGCGCTGCGCACAGCCTGTGCGCCCTATGCTATCGACGATTTGCCTGCGCTCCGTCGCTTTAAGATCGATGTCGTCTTTGATTTGCGCACGCGCGACCGCGATGAACGCGTCGAGCCGCGCGCGCCCATTAAGGACGCCGCGGAGCAGATCACGCTCAGCGACCTGCAGAAGGCCATCGTCGCGCACTTCCAAGGTACGCTCCCCATTCGTCCGGACTTTTTCGCGCCGCTGGCTGCGGATCTGGGCATGACGGAAACCGCCTTGCTGACGCAGCTCCGGCAGTGGCAGGAGCAAGGCATTATCCGGCGCACCGCCATCCTGCTCCGCCACCGCGAGATCGGGTTCAAAGCCAATGGCATGTGCTGCTGGGATGTTGCGCCTGAAGCGGTTCTGGAAATGGGCCGCCGCGTCGCCGCCTTCCCTGAAGTTACGCACTGCTATGAGCGGCCGCTGACCGACCGCTTTCCCTTCCGGCTCTACGCCATGATCCATACGCCCACATGGGAAGGCACGCAGGCCCTCTATACACGCATCACGCGCGAAGCGGGGCTGCAGCCCGGACAGCTGCTGCTCTCGCTGACAGAATATAAGAAGACGAGCATGGTCTTCTTCTAAACGTTCTAACCCTTTTGTTTCAGGAGTGCGGAACCGTGAAGATCGTCTGTGATAAAAATATGCCGTATGCATTGGAAGCCTTCCGTACGCTCGGCGATGTGCTGCTGAAGGATGGCCGTCAGATTACGCCCGACGACGTGCGCGATGCGGAACTGCTGATTATCCGCTCGACCACCAAAGTCAATGCCACGCTCCTCGACCACAGCCGCGTTCGTTTCTGCGGTTCCGGCATTATCGGCATGGACCATCTGGACATCCCCTACCTCGACGCGCACCACATCGCCTGGACCGTCGCGCCGGGCTGCAATGCGGAGAGCGTCGCGAATTACGTCACCGCAAGCCTGCTCTGGCTCGCTGGCAAACACGCCTTCACGTTGCGCGGCAAGACCATCGGTATCATCGGCGTCGGCAATGTCGGCAGACGCGTCTACCGCCACGCCCAGGCACTCGGTCTGCGCATTCTGGCGAACGATCCGCCGCGCAAACGGAATCCGCACGACCGCGAAGCGCAGGATTTTGCCGACCTCGATCAGGTTTTAGCTGAATCGGATATCATCACCTGCCACGTCCCGCTCACGCGCGAAGGAGAGGATGCGACCTACCATCTTTTCAACGCGGAACGGTTCAATCAACTCAAGCCAGGCGTTATCTTCATCAACGCCGCCCGCGGTGCCGTGGTTGATACCGATGCGCTCATGCCCTGCATCGGCACGCGCATCCGCCACCTCGTTGTCGACTGCTGGGAAGGTGAACCCGCCTACCGCATGGATCTGGCGCAACGCGTCGACCTCGGTACGCCCCACATCGCCGGTCACGCCTATGAAGGCAAGGTCAACGGCACGGCGATCGTCTACGAAAAAGCCTGCGCCTTTCTCGGCCTTCCCGCAACCTTTGATTTCGTGCTGCCGGAGCCGCCCATACCGGAACTCACGCTCGATGCCCGCGGCCGCAGCGACGAAGCCGTCTTGCGCGAAGCGGTCCTGGCCATCTACGACATCGAGGCGGATGCGCGCCGCCTGCTCAGCACCTGCTGCGCGGATGACCAGGCGCGGGCAAAAGACTTCGACGCCCAGCGTCGCGACTATCCCATGCGCCGCCAATTCACCGCCACGCGCGTCACCCTCATCGGCGGCACTGATTGGCTACGGACCGCACTCACCGGCCTTGGATTCCAGCTCTGCGCGGACGTCAACCTCTAAAAAATAGCAGGGAATTTTCATTCCAGCCAAATCCGGCGTTGACGGACCAAGGCGTGTTTGCTATAGTATCGCAACTTTTTCACGGTGCGGGCGCTTAGCTCAGTTGGTTAGAGCGCTACTTTCACACGGTAGAAGTCACTGGTTCGAATCCAGTAGCGCCCACCATTCTCATGTGTGCTTTATGCCTGTCTATGACTACATAGCCTGCGACGACGCTGTCAGCTGTGCGTATTGTATCCACGGCTTTGAAGCAGTGCACTCGTTCAAAGACCCTTCGCTGACCGCCTGTCCAAAATGCGGAGCCCCGATCAAAAAACAGATTTCCGCTCCCGCCATCGGACGTTCCAAAGCCAAGCTTGATGACCGCGCCAAAGCTGCCGGTTTCACCAAGCTTAAACGCATTGGCAAAGGCGAATACGAAAAGCAGTACTGAGCGCCCGTAAGTAACAGCAGGGATCAGCGTCCGTGCGATGACCGCCAACGGGACGATTCCCCCAACTAACTGTCACTCCTAACTTACTGACACTCCCAACTTACTGACACTCCCAACTTACTGACACTCTTAACTTACCGACACTCTTAACT
>CAZMLC010000129.1:0-5037 GCA_964567125.1 uncultured Akkermansia sp. | reverse complement strand
TTGGCATCCTCCACGACGCGCCAGTTGCGTTCATCATCCGGTCCGTAGGCATTACCCAGCACCGTGGTGCGTTGTCCGAAGAGTTCATCATCGTCGTGGCCTTCAGCAGTGTGCCACTTGCCGCGTTCGAGCAGAACCACGGAGAGTCCCGCCTCCGCCAGCACCTTGGAGACAACACCGCCGCCTGCGCCTGCGCCGACAATCACGGCATTCACATGTTTATTCATAGCACCTCTCTGTAGCGGTTTTGTCCCATGAGCCGCGGATAGTCGAGCCCCAGCATGCGGTAGCTGGCGTAATCCTTGTTGCCGCCGTGACGCGGGCTGCCGTAGAAGCCCTGCATGGTGTGTTCGCGCACCAGGTTGAAAAAGTCGCGGGCCGAGACCTCCTTCCAAGTTCCTGCGGGAACTTTATTGGATTCAAGCGCCTGCATGATCTGTGTCTGCGTCGCGAAATCAAGATCGAGAAAGCTTTTCTTGTGCAGGGTCTGGCACATCTGCTCAAGACAGACAACCGCGCGTTGATACGTGGGCAGGTTCTTCTTGAATCTGCGCGTAAGCTGCTTGTCGATGTAGAAGATCACACCGGCATCGCGCGCGCCGGGATCCTGATCCGCGGGAATGATCTGTTCAGCGCAGGCTTCAATCACGGCGGCTTCTGCCGTGGTCAGGGCCTTGAGCGGTTTGATCGGACGGTTCGGCAGGCGCGTGACGAGCTGCGTGCCGATAACGCCTGAGGCTAAGCCGCCGGTCGCGGTAGCCATAATTTTAAGACAGGTGCGGCGTGTCGTTTTCATAAAGCAAACAAGATGATGGTGAAACCCCAGTTTGATTCAACAGCATGCAGTGTAGCATAGCATTCAAAGAGGAACAAGATTGGATATGGCGAGTTTGGTGGGGTAAAGCTTGGAGGCTGGGAGTACTGGGAATGCTGGGAGTACTGGAAGAGTTGACGACAGACTTATTGCGCTTCGCCGGCAGCTCTGCGGCGATAGTCATCGAGCATGGCGGCTGTCGCGGTTGCACCGCAGCGCGAACAGCCCAGATCGCGGACGTGGATGAGTCCATCCAGATCGCGGACACCGCCTGCGGCCTTGATCTGCACGCGGGAAGAGACGTGTGCACGCATCAGCGCCAGATCATGCTCCGTTGCGCCCTTGTAGGTGTATGAACCGTCAGCCTGCTTCACAAAACCATATCCGGTCGAGGTCTTGACCCAGTCTGCGCCTGCGCGTTCGCAGATCTCGCACAGCCTGATTTTAAAGGCATCGCTGGTCAGTCCTGCGCCACCGTGGGTCAGATAGTCGTTTTCAAAGATCACCTTGACTTGCGCGTGGTGTTGATGCGCTTCGTTGCACACAGCGCGGATGTCGGCTTCGACGTAGGTCCAGTCGCCCGAGAGCGCCTTGCCGACGTTGATGACCATGTCGACCTCGTTCGCGCCATCCTGACAGGCCAGCTGCGTTTCATAGCGCTTCGATTCTGTTGTGGAATTGCCGTGGGGAAACCCGATGACCGCACCGACCAGCACGCCGGATCCGCGGAGCAATTCAGCGGCGCGCTTCACTGCGTACGGCTTGATGCAGACCGAAGCCACCTGATAGCGCGCAGCAAGGGCGCAACCGATCTCCAGTTCCGCATCCGTCATGGTCGGGTGGAGCAGGGAGTGGTCGATCATCTTGGCCATTTCTTCGTATGTGTATTTCATAATTCACATTCACTTTCTCAGATAAGGATAAGAAAGTATACGCGGTCGAGGGGCAAAAGAAAAGCGGAAGCTGAGAAGTCTGGGAAGTCTGGGAATGCTGGGGATACTGAGGGCGTGGAAAAAGTTAGGAGATAACCGCAGTTTTGCGTTTCTGGGATAGCATTTGAGGGCGCGAATAGAGTATGATGGAGGCTAACACGAGAGAGGGATTGAGGTATGGCTATTGTCAGCATGACCGGTTTCGGACGCGGAGAATCGCAGGGTTTAGGCATCAAGGTGAGCGTGGAGCTCAGCACGGTGAATCGCAAGCAATTCGATTGTAATATTTCGATGCCCCGCGATCTGATGGGATTTGAGGCCAAGTTGCACGCGCTGATTCACACGCGCATTGTGCGCGGCTGTGTGAAGGGCCTCGTTTCGATCGCCGCGGTCGGGGACAATGAGCAGAGCGCGTTGCTGGACCTGCAGCGTATCCGCACGCAGGTGGCAGCCCTCAAGGCTGCCGCAGTCCAGCTGGGGCTGGAGGATGATGTGCGCGCCTCGACGCTTTTGCGATTTCCTGAACTTTTCAAGAGTGGACTCTCTGAAAGCGATCCTGACGCTATCTGGGCGCTGATTGAACGTGCCGCGCTGGCTGCTCTGGAGATGTTGTGCGCCATGCGCGAACGCGAGGGCGCTACGCTGGAGCAGGATCTGCGTCAGCGCTTTGCCGAGTTGAAGAAGATCAGCGTGGCGATTGCGCCGCGCGCCGCTGAAGTTCCGAAGAACTATCAGGCGATCTTGTCGCGTCGGCTGGCCGAACTGATGGGCAGCGGCGAAGCGACGGTTGATCCCGCGCTGCTGGCGCGCGAAGTGGCTGTCTTCGCGGACCGCTGCGATGTCAGCGAGGAGCTGACGCGGCTGGCCAGTCATTTTGAGCAGGTCGACGAGGTGTTGCGCGATGGCCAGGCCAGCGGACGGCGTTTGGATTTTCTCTGCCAGGAGATGTTCCGCGAGATCAATACCACGGGGTCCAAGGCCAACGATGCGGAGATCACGCGGCGGGTGATTGCATTTAAAGCGGGGCTGGAAGCGGCCCGCGAACAAGTTCAGAATATTGAGTAGCCACAATCGGAAGAACGTGGATGGAGGCAGCATGAAGCGGATCATCGTGTGTATGCTCGGGTTGGTCTTGACAACCTTCGGCGAGAGTGTGACCAGTCTGTGGAGTCAGGTCGAAGGGGCCATGAAGAAGGATTTGCCCAAGACCGCCATGGAGTCGTTGGCAAAAATTGCGACGAAGAGCATTCAGGAAAAACAGTGGGACGATGCGCTGGTCGCGCTGGCGCAGCAGGCGATTTTAGAGGGCCAGATCGAGGAGGGCGAAAAACCCTATGGCCCCTTGATGCGGCTGGAAGCGACGCGCAAACAGGCGCCGGATGCGTTGAAACCGCTCTTTGACGCGCTGATCGCCGAGTGGTACTGGGCCTATTTTGCGGACAATCGCTGGCGCTTTGCGCAGCGGACTGAAGTGAGCGAGGGCGATGAAGGTAACGACATCGATGCGTGGAGTCTGCCGCGCATGCTGCGTGAGGTCGATGCCCGGTTCCAGCGCGTGCTGGAAAAACCTGATCTGCTGGCCCGGTATGCGACGCCGGCATTCAAACGCTCGTTTTGCGCATGGAACGTCCCTGACGGTTATCGTCCGACTGTATACGATGTGATTGTCAGTCGCGCGCTGGCGTTTTACACGAGTCCGGAGAGCCAGCTGCAGGAAGAGACGGTCGCGCTTCCGCTGACATCCGCGCTGCTGGCGGATGAGGCTGCGTTCGGCACATGGGTGGATCAGAACTGTGGCGCGACGTTGGCCGCGTGCGGAACGTCGGCAACGCGCAAAGCGTTGCTGCTGATGCGTCAGGTCCTGGCTTTCCACCGTATGGCCAACAACACCTTGGCCTATGCGGATTGGGATTTCGAACGGATGCTGCTGGCGATGAAGATCGAACAAGCCAACGGCGTTGCCGGAGAGGCATTTAAGAAACGTACGGCAACGGCGTTGCAGGCGTTCACGAGCCGCTGGACCAACAACGAGGTCTGGGCGCGCGCAATGGCCTATCAGGCGGAAACGGCTCTTCGCGAGGAGAACTATGCGTTGGCGATGCAGTTGGCCGAGAGCGGGATGAACCGCTTTCCGCGCTCGCCCGGTGCGCGCGAATGCCGCGCGGTGATTCTGCACGTCAAGCAGCCCTTCTTGAGTGTGATGACGCAGAATGTCTGGGCGAAAAGCAAGCCCGAGGTTGAACCGTATGGCCGCGTTGATCTGCATGCGCGCAACGTGACAAACGTCTGGATCAGCCTCTACGCCTGGCGCATGCCGATCGAGCAGAACGACAAGCCGTTCGATGTGATGCGCATTCAGGAACTGCTTGTTGAGGAGCCGAAATACCGCTGGACGCAGCGCGTGGAAACCACGAATTTTGCGCCAGCCTCGGTTCAGTTTGTTGTCAAGGACCCCGTGACTGTCGGCGCGTACGTGCTCGTGGTCTCGACTGCGCCGACGATTGAACTCGACAACTCCAAGTTCGTCTGTGCCAACGTGATTCAGGTCAGCGATTTCGCAGTCGAGTCGTTTGCGTTAAACGGCGCGCGGACCATCCGCGTCCTCCAGCGTGAAACCGGCGTGCCGATTGAAGGCGCGGACGTCCATGTGATTACGCGCGACAACCGCAATCCGCAGGTTTCGCGCACCATCGGCAAGACCGATTCTTCGGGGCGGTGTACCGCGAAATTACCAACATCGGGTTATGATACCCTCGTTGTGATGAAGGATGACGATATTCTCGTTGATCCGAAAGGGTGGGAGTACGCATACACGACAGCTAAGGAGAGCGATGTGCGGCGGACGTTGCTCCTGACGGATCGTGCGATTTACCGTCCCGGACAGACGGTTTACTATAAGGGCATCTATTATTTCGCCGATTCGGCGAAGAACGAGTTCGGCGTCCGTCCGACAGCGGAATATACGATCCGCCTGCTGGATCCGAACGGCAAGACCGTTGAGGCGCGCAAGGAGCAGGCCAATGCGTATGGATCCTTTGCGGGCTCGTTCGTGATTCCGGCGGATCGCGGAACAGGTCAGATGACACTGGTCATGGGCGATACAACGGCATCGTCGGTCTCCTTCCAGGTTGAAGCGTACAAGCGTCCGAAATTTGAGGTCATTGTTGATCCGGTTAAGCAGGGGGTGGCGCTGAAAAGCAAGGTGCATGTGACGGGACGCGCCGCAGCGTATGCCGGCACGGTTGTCGATCAGGCCAAGGTCTCCTGGCAGGTGGTGCGTGCTTCTGCCTA
>CAZMLC010000128.1:0-5075 GCA_964567125.1 uncultured Akkermansia sp. | reverse complement strand
GTTCCATAATCGACCAGCGCCTTCAAGTCGATTGCGTTGGTCACGGCAAAGAGGTCAAAGACACTCGACCAGCCTGCATCGAAGACGAGGTAGGGGAGCTTGTTCTCCGCGGCGAAATCAAAATAATAGCGATAGGTTTCGTTGTTGACGCCGCTCTGGAACGGCACGTTGCGCAAGGTCCAGGCGCTCCACCATTCCCAGGCGGAGAGGCCGGGCTTCACCCAGCTGAAATCGCCCTGCGACGGTGTGGCGAGCGCATAGACGAGATCGTTTTCTGTGAGCTTGGCCGCATTGTCCGCCAGCATGAAAAGGCGCCAGGGGAAGGTGCGCGTGCCGCGCGTCTCCGCGAGCCACGGCTGGCGGTTGTTCACAATGCGATGGAGCCGGTTCTCCTCGATGGTATTCTGGACCGGTGCCTGCGCAAACCAGGCGCGCAGGCCGGCGGTGTCGCGGCTGTCGCAGTAGAAATTCCAGCCGGGATAGTCGAGCAGGTCGGACTCCGAGATCGCCATGGCGGCATCGTCAAACTCCAGCACGAGCGGCAGGTAGATCAGCCGTTTCTTATCTTTCTCGATTGCAGAAGCCTTGACCTTCTGATAGATCGATTCCCAGCTGTTCTGATGCAGGTCGTTCTTCTGTCCGCCGAAATTGTAACCCACCCAGGCGATCTGATCGGGCGAAATAAAGGTTAGTCCCGCACGTTCATCGAGCACCTTGATCGGTCCGTCAAAGGTCGTGGCGAAACGATACGCCACACCGTCGTTGGCAGCGTGAAGGATGACCGCGTAGTGGTTCTCAAACTGCACGACGGTCTCGCGTGCTTTCTGCGCAATCGCAGCCTTCTTGTAAATCGGTGTGACGAGCGTCTCTTCGATCGTTCGCGTCTCCTGTTTGAGAAGCTTAGGCTCGTTTCCCAGCACGCCGCGATTTTCCACGCTGAGGCTGATGGGCGTGGGTTTGAGGCGTTCCTTGCCATTACGCCAGACGGAGAGGGTCAGGGTCTGTCCGACATCGAGGCGGATCTCGTTTTTAGCATCGGGTGATTGCAGCGTAATCACCTCGGCGTGGAGCGTGGTAAATGCCAGACTGAGGCTGGCGCACAGCAGGTAACGGTTCATTTTTCCCCCTTCGTGTTCGTGTATTTTTATTCGGTTACAATTTCATAGGTGAGGCAGGCCCCCTGGCTGCCACAGACGGACGCGGTAAAGCGGAGCGTGTCGCCTTCTGCCGTTGCTGGCACTTTGTCGAGGCGTGCTCCGGAGGTCGCTAACGCATAGACGGTGTAGGCCTTGGCCTGCGCGAGCGTGAGGCTGATGGTGGCTGATCCATTGCGCACAAGGTAGGGCAGTTTGCCTTTTTCCAGCAGCGTCTGGCGACTGCGTTCGGCAAACGTGACGCCCGTGCATTGGACATCCGTAAGGTGGGAGAGCAGAAGGCGTTTGCTGGAAGCGATTGGCCGTGCATCCAACGCGCTGACCCAGATGGTGGCTGGCGTCTCCACGATCGACGCGGTCAGCGGACCGGCATGGATCGTGCCGGATTCCGCAAAGCCGCCGCAGGTTCGCTCCGTCACCACCGTGAAGGAACCTTGTTCGCGATTCATCACCAGCGCGGTCGGTTGATTGGTGTAGGCCATGAACGCGTCGGTCTTGTCCTTGTCAAAGGCTTCGCGGATGGAGAGCGCGGTTTCATCCGTAGCCGGGCGCGTAGCGACACGATTGCCGATGCGCACGTTCCAGGCGGCCCAGCTCCAGGCAGGGGAGACGCGCTGTGCAGCTTTTCCCAGTTGGGTGATTTCTCGTTCGGGAAACAAAAGCGTGACTTTCTTTTTTGTCGCGGCAAGATCGCCGCGCATGAAAAGGCACAGGGAGGCGCGTTCGGTCGCTTGGGCAAGCGGATCGGTGCTGATATCAAAATAGCTCATGCTACCCTTGTTGTCGTAAATATTTTCAATGGCATGTGCATAGGCAAAGCGCCAGAGCCCATCCCAGTCCTGCATGGCTGCCATGGCGCCGGTCAGGATGCCGCCCACGCCGCGGAACATGCCCGGTGCGGAGTAGTTGTATTCGGTAATGGTTAGCGGCTTGTTGCACATGCGCAGGAACGCGACGTTGTTCGGAGCCGTGTTGCCGACCTTGATCGGGTTGGCATTCTGGCAACGGCTGGGCAGTTGCCATTTCTTTTCGAGGAAATGCGGATGGTCAACGTAGAAATGGTCGTCAACATAATCATAGAGCGATTCGCGGACCTGTTGCATAGGCAAGTAATGGGGCCCGCAGTTCTGGCTGGTGATGAGTGCACGGCTCTTGATCTCATCGCGCAAAAAATGTTTCATGCGGGCTACCATGTGTCCCTCCATGTCGGCAATAAAAAGGGCCAGCGCAGCACCCGCTTTGCCGTTGAACGAAGCGGGCACTTCATCTTCGCGCAGATCGGCATAGGCAGGATCGTGCGCTTTCTTCTCTTTCAGCCAGTTCGCCCATGCTGTCTTGACGGGCTGCAAATCGCGATGCTGCGCGTGCGCAAAAGAGAAGGTGCCTTCATTGATCATCGCGAGAAGCGGCATGCCGGGTTCATCGGCATAACGGCGGCCCGTGTACTGATTGGTGTGGTTCAGGAACCCACGCGCATAGGCTTGCCAGTTTTGAAAAGCGGGTTCATGGACAGCGCAGAGAAACTTGAAAATATTTTTATCCATGGCATCCGTGCGATCAATGCCGATCTGCTTCCACGTGGTCGTGCGCGAGACAAAGAGATCCGTGGTGATATAGAGTCCACGCGCATAGCAGGTCGCGAGCAAGTAATCGAGTCGCTCCATCTGATCCGGATTGAGTGTGAGCCCATCGCGGCTGCCCTGGACGCTGCCGTTATCATAGTGATGGATGCGTACGCTGTTGTATCCGAGGCGGACGAGACGCGCGGTCAGCATATCGCTCTCCGCATGCGTCGGATAGTTTGCGGTACCGCAGAAATTCACGCCGTAGAAGCGTTGCGGTTTGCCAGGACGTTTTTCGAATTCGAAGTGGCCCTGTTCCGATACGCGCAGCCAGCCGTACTTACCTGCGGGTGCATCGATGAAGCCGAGCGTTGAAAAATCAAGTGCGGACCCCGGGAGGATCTCTTTACTGTAGGTCAACGGTGACCAGTCCTTATCCGCTTTCAAAACAATCGGACGAGTGCAGTCGAGGCGGATCGGCTCCTGTGCCTCCAGTTTGAAGGCGACGGTGCAGGCGGTGTTCGGCGTGTAGGTGCGGCCGCCCGCGCTGCCCATGCGGAACGTGACGGTCTTGCTCCACTTGCGGTCATCCTGGATGAGCAGGTGCGTGGGCTGGTCAAACGTCAGGACAAGCTTGTCCGCGCTGGGTGCCGGAAACGTCAGCGTCAGCGTGGAGATGACACCCGAGAAGAGCGCCATCTCGGTGTACGTTTCGTTAAAGATTCCGTGCTTGCTGCCGACAGACCAGCTTCCCTTTGCAAGCGCCTGCGCATCCAGCTTGAAGTCGACAAAAAGTCCGCTCAGTGCTACATCTTTGACGGGAGTCAGCTGGTACGTCACGCGTAGTGCGCCCTGGCCTGCATCCACCACCGTGCCCTTACCATGGATGGTGTGCTCAGCATCCACGACGAGCTGAAACGGCAGGGCTCCCTTACTGTCAGCGAAGGCGCGTCCGCTTCCCGTGATGTTCTTCCCCCAGTTCGGCGTCACCGCCCGGGCGTTGAATTCAAGCGCCGGACGTTCGAGTTTGAGAATGCCTCCGCTGCTCCAGACCGCTTCGTTTGCACAGGCGACGATAGGGAGAAGGGCGATGATGGCAATGAAAAAATGATTCATAACAGTCCTTGTACTACGGTTTCAATCCTTGCAAAAGCACGCGTTTGCGCGGCGTATCGTTGGCTGGCTTCAGCGTGGTATGGCCTGTGCCTTCGTGTTCCACGCTCCATCCCGCCCATTCGCGGAAGGCATGGTAAGTCCAGTCCCAACCATATTCGTTAAAGACGGAAATACAATCCGCGATGTACTGCTCCGCGCCAGGTGCCCAGGCAATGGCGGAAAATTCGCCGACGTAGATGCGGGCCTGATGACGTTCCTGGAATTCACGTACAAACTTGAGTGTCGTCCGGATTCTTTCGCGGTTCCATTCAACATGTTCGATCTTACCCGGGTAGGCCATGCTGTTCTTCGGATCGACCTTGTGCGCATGCACACCTTGATGGGTATAGGTTCCCGGTTCGTACATGTGGACTTGATAAATGACATTATCCATGGCGAGCGGGGAGAGGTAGCGGAATCCTTCTGGTGAGTCCCAGGCATTGGCCTCCACGATGAGCGTTGTGTCCGGATCGATAGCGCGGATGGCTTCTGCCGCACGTCGCTGAAGGTTCCAGTAATCAATGGGCGCGCGATCCAGTTGATTGGGCTCATTAATCAGATCAAAGCCGAAGATTTCCGGGCGATGTTTGAAGCGAGTCGCGATGCGCTGCCAGACGCGCACAAAATGGTCGGCAAAGCGTGCATCGTAAAACATGGTCATCTCTTTTTTCTCGGTGCGTCCTCCCGGCGGGGAGTGCAGATCGACCACGATCTTGATGCCATAGCGCTGGCCCCAAATCAGGACCTGCTCCAGATGGTCGAGTTTGCTGTTGAGCCAGCAATCATAATCGGCCAGATCCTGATCGGTACCGGCCATGCCCCAGTTGCGCGTCATCTGATACCGCGCCAGCGTGGCACCCCAGCGCTGCAACGTCTGAAAGTCCTCTTCCTTGCAGGGCCCGCCCGGCAGCATGACGCCGCGCAGAGCGGGCGTCTTCTGCAGCGACTCCGGATAGCGGATACGATAGGTCTGGTTGGTCAGCGCGAACAGCGGCTCTTCCGCCGTGATCGTCAACGTGCTCAAGTCAAACGTGACGTGGCCGGAAGAATCCTGCAACCCCAACGTCAACTCTCCTTCGGTCGCATTGACCTGGTCAAAATCCGCAATCATGGTGACCACATTCGTGGGGCCGAATGAGCCGAGCCGTGGACCGCAATTCGACCAGAACTTCTTCTGGGTATCCTGATCCGTATAGTGCAGCAT
>CAZMLC010000127.1:0-5129 GCA_964567125.1 uncultured Akkermansia sp. | reverse complement strand
GCGCGTTCCGCGAGGATCTTTATTATCGTGTCAATGTCGTGCGGATCGAGTTGCCACCGTTGCGTCATCGGCGCGAAGACATTCCGTTGCTGGCGGATTACTTGATCGGGCGCTTTAATACGCTCATGAATGGTTCGGTTAATGGGTGTTCCGCGGATGTCAGTGCGATGCTGCTGGCGCATCACTGGCCCGGTAATATCCGTGAATTGGAAAACATCATTGAGCGTGCATTTGTGCTGTGCGCGCGGACGGGCTGGATTGAGGTGACGCATCTGCCGGAAGAACTGGTCTCGCAGCGCAAGGCGGTGATTGACGTTGAGGGCGCTTGGAAGCAGCAGCGGCAGAACAGCGAGCGCGCAACGATTCGTGAGGCGTTGCGACACTGCGCGACGTGTGCTGAAGCGGCGCAGCGGCTGGGCATCCATAAGACGACCTTGTATCGACGCATGAAGGTGCTGGGGCTTACGAAGCAGGACGCATCAGCAGCAGACTCAACGCCATCACCGCCATTCCCGAAACAAGGCCGATGAGCGAGTCATGGCCTTTGCCATAGGCGCGGCTGGTGGGCAGCAGTTCATCCAAGCTGATATAGACCATGATGCCGGCGACACCGCTGAAGAGAACGCCCATGACCTCCTTGGGAATTTGTCCGCTGGCATTACCTGCAAAGAGCAACAGCAGCAGATACCCTAACACGGCACCAATCGGTTCCGCGAGTCCGCTGAGAACAGAATAGACAAAGGCCTTCTTGCGATCGCCAGTGGCATAGTAGATCGGAACCGATACGCTGATGCCCTCCGGAATATTGTGCAGGGCAATCGCCACCATGATCGCGATGCCGAGTGTGGGATCTTCGAGCGCAGCGAGAAAGGTCGCGAGACCTTCGGGAAAATTGTGGATGCCGATGGCCAGCGCGGTGAAGAGTCCCATGCGCAGCAATTTGCCGTGCGGCTGTGACGCTGTTCCCGGTTGCGCGGGCAGAGCCTCTGTTTGCGCCTTCCGTTTATGCAAGGGAACGAATTCGTTTTCCGTGTGCGTCTCATGGGGATTCTCTCTGTCAGGAATAAGAAAGTCGATCAGACCAATCAGCAGCATGCCGCCGAAGAACGAGGCGACATTGAGCCACTCGCCCCAGTAGGTACCAAAGCGGTATGTCAGCGCTGCGGAGCCTTTAAAGAAAATTTCGACAAACGCGACGTAGAGCATCACGCCTGCGGAGAAACCCGTGGCAACCGAGAGAAACCGATAGTTGGTCCGTTTGGCGGAAAACGCGATGATGCTGCCGATGGCCGTGGCCATGCCGGCGAGCGTGGTGATCCCAAAAGCAAAAAGTATGGCGGACATACGTGAACCCTTCTCTGCGCTGAATGGGTTCATCATACTGACTCCCGACGAATCTGTACATTCAAAAACAGGAGAAATGCGGCCTTAGCAGGGAACGCGCCTTGAGTGTCGTGCGTCGCGGGTCGAGTGTCGCTGGACCATGAAACACATGAACCTTCATGAAAGGGAGAGGTCACGCGGAGACGCGGAGATCGTGGAGAAACGGAACGCTTGGCGGGCTTTGCGGCTTTGCGTGAAAATAAAGAAGGACTCAATGCGAAATTTTTCTTGGCGAGGCGAGCGCATAGAGCACACTGCTTAGCCAGGCGCGTCAGCGCAGCATCCCCATCCTCTTTTATTGCCGCAATGTGTGGTTGAGCAGATCGGGGTTGACCGCGCGATCAGGCTAGACAAACGGTTACGGCCTCGCATACAATACCTGCACAGGCCCGCGATTGGCGCGGGGCTGGAACGTGTAGACAAAACCATCGTGTAGGATAAGCCATGAGTAATGTGGAAGAGATTCGGCAGTCGGCGGTGTTGACAATCGCGGGTAGCGACAGCGGCGGCAATGCCGGAATTCAGGCGGATCTGCGCGCCTTCCATTATTTCGGGGTGCACGGCTGTACCGCGATTACGGCGCTGACGGCGCAGAATCAGTATGGCGTGAAATCCGTCGTGATTGCCGATGGGCCTTTCATGGTGGATCAGCTGGAGTGTATTCTGAACGTCTATGCGGTGCAGGCCTTAAAGACCGGGATGCTGGCGACAGCGGAGGTGATCGAGGCTGTAGCTGGTCAGTTGGCGCTGCATGCGCGCATTGCCAAGGTGATCGATCCCGTGATGGTGGCCACGAGCGGCGCGAAACTGCTGGACGACGATGCGATCGAGGTGCTGAAGCAGCAGCTGTTGCCGCTGGCGACCTTGATCACGCCGAATCTGCCCGAGGTGGAGGTTCTGCTGGGCCGGACCGTGATGACGCGCGAAGCGCAGGTTGAGGCCGCGCGCGAACTGGCGCGCCAGTATGGGTGCGCCGTGCTGATCAAGGGCGGACATGGTTCCGGCATGGTCTCCGAAGATGTTTTTGCTGACGAATCCACGTGCGTGCGACTCTCGCTGCCGCGCATTGAACACCCGCTTTCCACGCATGGCACGGGTTGCTCGCTCAGCGCGGCCATTGCTGCCTCGCTGGCTTGCGGCCGGTCGCTGCTGGATGCCGTGAAAGAGGGCAAAGCATTTGTTTACGAAGCGATTCGTACCGCAGTGAGCGTGGGCGATGCCGCGCAGGTGCTGGGCACGCCGCTCCAGCTGCCGCTGGATCAGATCGTTGTCGACGTGATCCGTTAACGCAGCGCCTCTGTTGAGGCGACAAGCGGGATGCGCGTGGAGAGCGCGTTCAGGGCGATCTTGTGTAGAATCTCACTGACGGTCGTGCAGCAGTCGGGCAAAATCGTCACCGCGTATTTTTCCGCCGCCTTGGACAGCGCGGTGTGTGTGACGCAGTTCTGAGTCATCATCCCGCCGATCAGCAGATCCGTAATGTGTAGCTCCTGAAGCGTCTGGTCGAGCGCAGTCTGATGGAAGCTGTCGGCAAACGCTTTGACGATGTGCGTGGCAGCCGGTGCGGCTGCCACAATGCGCGGATGGAGTTGAACGCCGGTTGTTTCCGCATTGAAAAAAGGTGCCCGTCCGCGTTGCGGATTGGCAACGTGCTGGATCAGGATCACGGGAATATCCTGACGCTGCGCCTGATGAACAGCGGTTTCGCAGGTAGACAGAACCGCCTCGGTATTCCAGAGCGGGAAAGCTCCATCGAAAAAATAATCATTCTGAAGGTCGATGAGGAGCAGGGCTTTTTTCATGACGTAAATATGTTCAGCGCGTCGTGACGCGCGAAAAACACATGGGCTCGCGGAAGAGATCCGGAGCCTCTTTGTTTTGCGTGATGGCTTGGATGAGCGCTGCTGAAGTGGCGATCGCTGTGTTGATGCGCGCGCTGTTCAGAAGACGCAGGGTGATCTGGTCGCCTTGGCGCGAGAAGGTTGCGAACTGATAGACGCGCGCATCGGTCGGGAGTTTGGCCTGCGCCGTGCCGATCCAGTGCAATTGGATGAGTGGGAGTCCTGCGACGGGTGTGAGCGTGGCACGGGCATACATCGTCTCGGGTTTGTTGGCCGGAAAGGCGACGAGATATTCCTGATCGCTCCAGGGCAGAACCAGTACGGCCTCCGTTTCGCCGCTGGGAAGTGTGCGGCTCCACTGGCCCACGAGTGCGGGATCGATCTTTTGTTGGGGGGTTGAAAACAGGGGAACCGTATATTCGCAGCCCATGAGCACTGCGCAACAGAGTGCAAGAAGATAGGGTTTCATAGTGCCTCCTTTTTTCCCCGGATGCGTTCGTCTTTGGCGCACCCGCCGTTACAGATTATGCACGCATTTACCCGCGCCGTAGATCAATTGCCAATCGTTCTGAAAGTCCTCTACGCCGCTCGTCGTCAGCGGATGTTCGGAAAGTTTCCAGAGCAGGTTGGACGGCAACGTGACTGCCTGGCTGCCGGCGAGGGTGACCTCGTGAATCTGCTGCACATTTTTGAACGAGGCGGCCAGGATCTTGGTTGAAACGGCGTTCTGTTCAAAGAGCTGGGCGATCGAGGCAACCACGTTGACGCCGTTGCCGCTGATGGTATCGATGCGGTTGACATAGGGGGCTGTATAGTCCGCGCCGCAGGTGGCCGCCAGCAGGGCTTGCGCGGGCGTGAAGATGGCGGTCGCCGTGAGCTGAAAGCCCTTCTGTTTCAACAGCTTCATCGCGCGGTATCCGTGCGCGGTGACCGGTACTTTAATAAAGAGGTTTCCGCCCACGTTTTCCTGAAGGGCGTAGGCATCCAGAAGCATTTCCTCTGCGGATTCACCGAGGACTTGGGCATGCAGCATGGACGCCTCTCCGATGCAGGCGCGGATGTTGCGCAGAAGCGCAAAGAAATCGCGTTTCTCCTTGGCGATGAGCGTAGGATTGGTCGTCACGCCGGCCATGGGAAAGAAGTCATAGGCTTTTTCGATCTCCTGTAGATTTGCAGAATCGAGTAAGTACAACATCGGTAGCCCTTTCGTAAAAATAGTTAATCCGAACTTTCGGAGGTGGACAATTCATTCATTTGCGCTTGCAAACAATCCGGGCAAAGACCATGGGTAAAGTTTACATCCCAATAGTCTTCAAAATAGGATTCAACCTGAACCCAGTAATCGCGATCATTGCGCACTTTTTTACAGCTGGCGCAGATCGGGATGATAGTGCGCAATTTCATCAGCTCGCTGATATCCTCGACCATCAGCAGAACGAGCTTTTGCTCGTTATAGGTGAAGGGCGAGGCTGTAATCAAGGCATAGATTTCAACGACCCCGGTTTTGCTGACGACTTCGAGCTTGTGCTGGCGTCGGACAACGCGCGCACCGTTGACGGCTTCCGTCACCGCGTTGCGGATCACGCATGTTTTACAAAAAGGAGCGTGTCCACAGCCTTCGGGAACATCATTCGCATGCAGACAGTGGAGGGCTTCGCCGCCGCGCTGACGGAGTACGCGTTCGTTTGAAGCATCGAGGAGGCAGGCCGCAGCCGTATTAAATGTCTGGATGCGCACATCTTCATCAACCACCAGAATCGGCGATGGAATGATGTTAAATGTCGCTTGTATTAAAGCATCGTTTGCTGTCACGTGAGGTGTCATGCGCATCGTTCCCATGGTGTATCAGGTTCTGATTGCACCGATTGAAAAAGTCAGTAGATAGAAGAATATCAGATACCCGTA
>CAZMLC010000126.1:0-5136 GCA_964567125.1 uncultured Akkermansia sp. | reverse complement strand
ATTTTAATTTTCTAAAAATTAGGGGAGATTGCACACACCATTGGGCCTTCACCGAGTGCGCTCATGAAATTCTCACAGTTTTCGTGCTTGCCAAGATCGGAGGGGTGGGCGTACACTCATTTTCATCGTGATGCAATCGGAAGGTGCCTTTTGCCGGTCTTTGACCGTTGGCATCGATTGCTTGTTCCGGCTCTTGCCGGGGACGAACCCACACGATAAAAGTGAGTTGGCATATCGTCGCATCGCTTGCGAGGCGGCGAGCCTATGAAGCGTATATCACCTGAAAGATCCGAAGTGATCTTTCCTACAAGGGGCTCATGGAGCCCATTTTTAAAGAGCACAGGAACCTGTGTTTCAGGACGGACGGCCAAACGTGCCGACCGTGAGGGAAATAAGGAAGGGACTCGCCCGGTTCAGCCGGAGTCTTTCCCGAGTTTCGAATCGTTCGCCTTCAAGACCCTGCCGCTGAGCGGGGGTCAGGAGGGATTATGGATTTCTGCGCACCTCGATAGCGACAGTCCGCTGTTTCAGCCGACGTGGGAGGTGTATGTTTCGTCGTTTCACGATTTTGAGCGGCGCGATCGGGAGGAACAGCGGAGGGTCATGGAGCATCCCCGCTATCGCTTCTCCGCCGTGATGTGCGATGCGCAGCCTGTGGGCCTGCTCAGCTGGTGGGTGCTCGACGGCTTTGTCTTTGTCGAGCACTTCGCGATCGCTGCTTCGGCGCGTTCCGGCGGTCTGGGCGCGTGTGCGCTGGCGCTGCTTCAGGCGCATGTCAAGGTGCCGATTCTGGTGGATGTCGAGCCGCTGGGAAGCGATCCCTATGCGGAGCGTCGCGTGGCCTTTTACCAGCGCCAGGGGTTTCACTACTGCGACGAGGCGGTGACGTTGCCGCCCTATCTGGGGAAGGGCACGGCACCCTCGAATCTGATGGCGTGGGGCTGTACCCTTGATGCGACAACGCGTGCGCGCTGCGTGGCGGAGATCGAGACCGTGATCTACGGAATCGTCCGCGCCGATTCGGTGCAGCCGCTTCATCACGGTGCACACGCATCCATGTTTACAGCGTGGCAGCCGTATGATGTGTCCTCCACGCTTCAGGTGCGCGGTGCAAAACGACTGAGCGTTCCGTTCAGGCTGCGCCCTTCGCGCAGCGGTTGGCCTGTCTGTCGGGATCTGTTGTCGACGTTTGACCCGCTGGCGTTTTATACAAGGAGAGCGCGTGGCGAAAGCCATTCAGATGCATGATGCTGACTGGGTTTTTACCCATGCCTGTGTGTGGACCGGCGATGCTGCCGGGACCATGGGCACGGCTTTTGCCGTGCATCGGGGACGCATCATCTGGGTCGGTGAGGATCGCGATGCTGCGGCCTTTATTGGGCCCAGAACCGAAGTGGAGGATCTGCGCGGACGCTTTGTGATGCCGGGCTTTATCGATTCGCATCTGCATGCGCCGGGTACAGCGCTCTCGGACCTCTACGATGTTTCGCTCTACACGTGCAAGACGCCCGAGGCCTGTCTGCGCGCGGTCCGACGCTACCTCCGCGAATGTCCGGAGAGCGAGGAGGTGCGCGGTGCTGGCTGGGACATTTCGGGGTTTACCGACAAGGAACTGATTCACGGTCCGCGCAAGGCGCGTCTGGATGAAATTTCGGAGGTCATTCCGATTGCGCTGCGTTCGTACGACGGCCATTCGGTCTGGATGAACACCGCGGCCTTTGCGCGCTATGGCATCACGCCGCGCACGTCCGATCCCGCAGGCGGTATCATCGAGCGCGACCCGCATACCGGCGCAGTGTGGGGAACGCTCAAGGAGGAAGCGTGCAAACTGTTGCCGCCGCGCGATTACACCCTGCCCCAGACACTGCGTGCGCTGAAACTCTTTCAGGCGCGGATGCACCGATATGGCGTCACCGGCGCACTGAGCATCTGCGGTTCCGGACTCGGAGCATCCGCCGAGGCCTTTGCGCGGCTGGAGGATGACGGCGATCTGGCCATGCGCATTCACTATGCGCACGAGATAACCCCGGATCGTCCGCTTGCGGATCAGATCGATGCACTCTGCGCACTGCGCACGGCATGTGATCGTTCGCGCTTTCGCGTAACGACCGCGAAATTTTTCGCGGATGGTGTGGTCGAGGGCGGCACGGCCTTTCTGAATGCGCCGTATGCCACGAAGGTGGGACGCGAAAGCGATGAAAACAATGCGGCGGTCTGGGGACTGACTGAGCTGGCAGAGGCCTATCGCGCCTGCCATCGCGCGGGGTTCCAGCTCTTCACGCATTCGATCGGCGATGCCGCGACACGGCGCGTGCTCAACGCGCTGCGCATGGCCGGTGCAAACCGTTGGCGCGATGCGCGTCCGGTGATCACCCACCTTCAGCTCGTGCGGGCGCAGGAGATCCAGCGTATGCGGCGCCTCGGCGTGGTGGCCTCGGTTCAGCCCTTCTGGCACATGAAGGAGCCGAACTGGTGGCGCCGCGTGGATGCCACCATGCTGGGCATGCGACGGGCCACGCGCGAATATCCGCTGCGCGCGCTCTTCGATGCCGGACTCGTGGTGGCCTCCTCCTCGGACCATCCGATCACCGTGGAGCCGGATCCATTCGTAGCGATCGAGATCGGTGTGACGCGCAATCTGGCGGCTGCAAAATGGTATGGCGTGAAGGACATCACGCGTCCGGAGAGTAAGCGCTATCTGCTGGGGCAGAGACAACGGGTCGATATCGAACGCATGTTGACCAGCTACACGCGGCATGGCGCGACGCTGATGGGGCTCGGCGGGATGTGCGGCGAATTGACGCCAGGCGCAGCCGCTGATTTTATTGTGGTAGATCGCGACCCGCGCAAGGTCGATCCGATCGAGATTGAAAAATGCGAAGTGCTGCGCACCTACGTTGAGGGGTGTTTAGTCTGGGATGCCGCACTCGACGCATAATGGTTGCTAGGAGCGCCGCACTTTTCGTGTACGCTTCGGTTGAATGGGAGTCTGCGCTTTAGGCACTTCATCGATCGCTGCGGCTTGTCGGAGCGTACGGATTTCATCGCGCAGCTGGGCCGCGCGTTCAAACTCCAATGCCTCGGCGGCTTCGAGCATGTCGCGTTCAAGATCCGCCAGTACGATCTTCACATCATAGGCTTCGTGCGACTCCGCAGCCACCATGCGTTCGGTTGTTTTGCGCGCCTCTTCATCCAGTGCGAGCGATTCGTTGATCGCGCGTTTCACGCTGCGCGGCGTGATGGCGTGCTCCACGTTGTAGGCCTGTTGCTTTTCGCGGCGACGCTGCGTCACATCGATCATCTGCTGCATGGCGTCCGTCATCTTATCCGCATAGAGGATCACGCGACCATTGACATGGCGCGCCGTGCGTCCGGCCGTCTGGATGAGCGAGGTGGCTGAGCGCAGAAATCCCTCTTTATCTGCATCAAGCACCGCGACCAGCGCGACTTCCGGAAGGTCAAGCCCTTCGCGCAGCAGGTTGATGCCGACCAGACAGTCAAACTCGCCTTTGCGCAGGCGTCCGAGAATCGAGACGCGCTCGATTGCATCGATGCTACTGTGCAGATATTCCACGCGGATACCCGTCTCGCGCAGGTAAGCAGTGAGATCTTCGGCCGTTCGCTTGGTGAGTGTGGTCACCAGGGTACGGTCGCCCTGTTCCGCGGTGCGGCGCACCTCCTCCATCAGGTCATCGATCTGCGTCGCAAGGGGGCGCACCTCCACGGGCGGATCCATAAGTCCGGTGGGACGGATGATCTGTTCAGCGATCACGGTGCTGACTTGCCGTTCGTAGACGCCCGGCGTGGCCGAGGTGAAGAGAATGGGGCCGACCTTGTGCATGAACTCATCGAAATTGAGCGGCCGGTTGTCCTTGGCCGAAGGGAGGCGGAAGCCGTAATCGACCAGCATCTGCTTGCGCGCTTGATCGCCGTTATACATGGCGCGGAGCTGCGGCAGCGAGACGTGCGATTCATCGATGATCGTCAGAAACTCGGTTTCAAAATAGTCGATGAGGCAGGCCGGGGCCTCGCCGGCTTCGCGTCCCGCAAGATGGCGCGAATAATTCTCCACGCCGTTGCAGTAGCCGAGTTCGCGCAGCATCTCCAAATCGAATTCCGTGCGTTGCCGCAGGCGCTGGGCTTCAACCAGCTTGTGCTGCTCCTCCAGCGTCTTAAGCCGGACATCGAGTTCCGCGCTGATGCGGGTGAGCGCGCGTTCGATTTTGGAACGCGGCATCACGAAGTGCTTGGCCGGAGAAATGAGTGCGCGCAGCAGGGGTTTGTCGGTCTTGCCGCTAACGGGGTCAAAGCCCTTGATCTCCTCGATCTCATCGCCGAAGAAGGAGACGCGGATGCCCGAGGTATTGTAGGAGGGAAAGATATCGACTGTATCGCCGCGCACGCGGAAGGTGCCGGGTGAAGGTTCAAAATCGTTGCGGCTGTATTGGATCGCCACGAGCTGCGCCAGCACGTCATCGCGCGGAATGGTCTGGCCTTGACGCAGATCCACCAGCATCTCCTTGTAATCCTCCGGCGATCCCAAGCCGTAGATGCAGGAGACTGAGGCGATAATGATGACATCGCGACGTCCAAGCAGGGAGTTGGTGGCACCGAGGCGGTAGCGCTCAATCTCGTCGTTGGTCGAAGCATCCTTCTCGATATAGGTATCGGTTTGGGGAATGTAGGCTTCCGGCTGGTAGTAGTCGTAATAGCTGATGAAGTACTCCACCGCATGGTTGGGAAAGAAGGCCTTCAGTTCCGCGAAGAGCTGGGCTGCCAGCGTCTTGTTGTGCGAGATGATCAGCGTAGGACGGCCCCAGGCGCGGATGACATTCGCCATGGTGAAGGTTTTGCCGGAACCGGTGACGCCTTCCAGAATCAGACGCGTAGCGCCCTGCTCAAGGCCATGGACAAGGGTGTCAATGGCGTGAGGCTGATCGCCCATGGGTTCAAAGGGCGCATCGATGGTGAACTGGGCCAATGGGGTTGACATGAGAACACACCCGTTTAGAGAGCCGCCAGATGGGCAGCCTCCTCCTGTGCCACGCGGCGATCATCAAAGGGGAAGGCGCGCCCGGCGATTTCCTGAAACGTTTCGTGGCCCTTGCCTGCGACCAGGATGATGTCGCCGGGCTG
>CAZMLC010000125.1:0-5142 GCA_964567125.1 uncultured Akkermansia sp. | reverse complement strand
GTAGAAGAACATGAATTTGTCGGTGAATGAGATGACACCTTTCATGGTTATGGAGGTGTTGGAACGGGCGCAGACGCTTCAAAAACAGGGACACGATATTATTCATCTGGAGGTGGGCGAGCCCGATTTCGATCTGCCTCCAGCGGTGGCCGAGGCCGCCCGTGCGGCCTATGTGCAGAAACAGACGCACTACACGCACTCGCTGGGCGATCTGGAATTGCGCGAAGCGATCGCGGCCTTTTACCTGCGCGAATACGGCGTGGTGGTCGATCCGGATTGTATCGTCGTGACATCTGGCAGTTCGCCCGCGATTCTGCTGGCTCTGCAAGCCCTGTGCAATGCAGGTGATGAAGTTATTATCTCGAATCCTGGCTATCCCTGTTACCGCAACTTCGCTTTGGCCTGTCGCGCGGTGGCCCGCGATGTGCGCGTCGATGCCGCGCATGGCTTTCAGTACGACATCGATGAACTGCGCAAGGCGCTTTCTTCGCGGACGCGCGGCATCTTCGTCAACAGCCCCATGAATCCGGCAGGCGTGCTGGTCGAGGACCGCGTCTACGCCGCGCTGGCGGAACTGGACGTCCCCATTCTTTCGGATGAGATCTATCATGGCCTCGTCTACGCGGGGCGCGCCCGCACGGTGCTGGAGTTCACCGACAACGCTTTTGTCTTCAATGGCTTTTCCAAGCGCTTTGCCATGACCGGGCTGCGCCTCGGGTATGTCATTGCACCGAAACGCTATATGCGCGCACTGCAGATTCTACAGCAGAACCTCTTTATCTGCGCGCCGAGCATTGCGCAGCGCGCGGCGATCGCGGCGCTGAATGGCAGTGCCGACGCGGCGGTCGAGGCGATGCGTACGACCTACGATGAACGGCGCCGCTATCTTCTGGCGCGTCTGCGGAAAATGGGCTTTGTGATCGAGACCGAACCTCAAGGTGCCTTCTATATTCTTGCCGATGCGCGACGGTTTACCTCCGACTCCTATCGCTTTGCCTTTGACGTGCTTGAAAAAGCGCATGTCGGCATTACGCCGGGCGTTGATTTCGGCAGTGCGGGCGAGGGCTTTGTCCGCTTCTCGTACGCCAACAGCCTGGCGCGGATCGGGGAGGCGATGGATCGCCTCGAACGCTATCTGCATGCGCGCTAGCCGACACGTTTTCTTGGGCGTAAAGCGCGGATAACGTCGTTCAGCAACGTCTTTATATCTTTTTACGGAATGTCGTGTGTGCTTTGGCAAAATCACCGCTGGCGAGCGCTGCGATGATTGAAATTTCTCCCGCCAAGACCAGTGCGGCGCAGATTTCCGCGAATTTGCTGGCATGGTTACTGCCTTCGCAGCCCAACATGCGCAAGCAATCTTTTGCGCCAGGGAGGAAGGTGCCGCCGCCAACAGTACCGACCGGCAAATCGGGCAGGCTTACAGAGGTATAGAGATCCCCCTCTTTTGTTACCTGCATGGTGGTGATGCCGACAGCGGCTTCAGAAATACACGCGATATCCTGTCCGCAACAGAGAAAGAGTGCAGCCAAGGCATTGGCGTAGTGCCCCTGGATGCCGATGGATCCGCTCTGGATGCCGCCTAAGGTCGAGATTCGCCCATACTCAGCCATCGCTTCAGGCGTCGAGTGAAGATAGCGCTGAACATCTTTAAGGCGCAACGTGGTCTCGGCCACGACTTTTCGTCCGCGGTGCGAGAGCAGGGAGAGCATGGTGGCTTTTTTGTCGCCGGAAAAATTACCTTCGACATACCAGACATCCGGCTGGATCGGACTGTTCGCCTGAATCCATTCGCAGATTTTTTTCGTTGCGACCGTCACCATGTTCTGTCCGGAGGCCGCCCCTGTTTTAAATTCACAGGTTAAGAAAACAGTGTTGCTGTTCCATGTCGGCTCGATGGCGATGAGTTCCCCGTGGCGTGTGGTCGAGGCCGCAATCGCTTTGAGAGTTTCAACCTGCGCAATCGCCCAGTCGCTGAAACGCGCGGCATCAAGAATCGAGCCGAAAGTGAAGGCCGGGGCCCGGCAAATCGATTCGGAGGTGCAGAGCGCGGTTACGCCTCCATTGCGGCTGATCACATGCGCGCCCCGATGATACGAGGCCACGAGCGCTCCTTCTGTTGTGGCTAACGGGATAAAGAAATCCCCTTGGGCGAAGCGTCCGTTGATGCGCAAAGGACCTACGACCCCGACGGGGATCGCGACGTGCCCGATGAAATTTTCAATCGCCCCCTTGAACGTCTCCGGGGGAATATCCAGAGAGTTCCGGCACAGCGACTCTGGACAACAACCCTGCTGGCGCAAATATTCTCTTCTTTTTGCGACACCTTCCGCTGAACAGTCATTTCCCAGAGGGATTCGTTCCGATCGGCGAGGCGTATGTGTCGAATCTTTTTTTCTCTGTTCCCTTACGTCATCAATCGTCTGTTCCGGGCTATCCTGCTTCGCATACTGTTCAGTCTTCTTTCCAGATTGAGACATACACATCGATCCTCTCGCACGCATCTTTCGTTTTCAAATTCCTTGGACGTGAAGCGCTTGCTGCACGGAATACATGCAAATCACAGGAATGAACGCCCCATCCGTGTTTGCTGGAAAATTTTACCATTCTTGGGCGGAAGACGCAAGATGCGGAACGGATCGTCTTTACTGCGCACGAGGAATTTTCTCTGCGCGAATTACACGCGCTCTTCGACGATCTCCACGTACGCAGGGCCGCGCAGAATCTTTGCGTAGCGGTAGGTAAAGGGAGCGTTGAACAGCGTCACGATCTCCTGTGCGACCCATTCAGGGCTCAGGAAATTGTGAACCGCTTTCTGCGCATCCCAGAAGGGCGTCGCCATGCCGCTGGGCGCTGCCACCAGTACTTTGCCGATACCGCGATCCAGCGCAAGCGAGGCTCCGAGCATGCCGAGACCGGCTTTCACGGCTGTGTAGACGGGTTCCTTTTCACGTGGGGTGTACTGTGAACTCGATGTGATGAGTACGATATCGCAGGGTTGACGCGCTGTTTTCTTCAGACGCTGGATCAGCAGGGTCGGCGCAGTCAGCCCCACATTGAGCATGGTCAGAATCTCAGCATCGCTGAGCTGATCCAGCGTTCCTTCCTGATAATAACCGGCTGCATAGATCAACATATCAATGGGACCGGTCGCTGCCAGGAGCGCATCCAGCTGTGTAGCCAACGTGTCGTTCTGCGCAGTGATTGCGAATGCGTGAAAGGCAAGCCTCGGATCATGCGGATCCTTGCGCCCGGTGATCGTCACCTTATGCCCCTGTGCGTGATAACAACCTGCGAGTGCGCGTCCGAGTCCGGACGAACCGCCAACAACCAGGATATTCTTAGACATGCGTGGAGTCCTTTTGAAGGTCAACGTCGGTTTCGTTTTTACCGTGCACCTTGCTCGTCGGTCAGCGCACGCGGCATGGGCAGACTTTGCCAGTCGCGGGTGATGGTGCGCAGTGCGGCCGGTAAATCGCCGGAGAGGCCTTGTACGATGCCGCATACACGGCCATCCGCCATTTTCCGGAAAGCGAGGTCTGCGCGTTCGTCCAGGGCGACGTCTAGCCCATCGGTCTTGACGCGCTTGAGTCCGCCCGCGGCAAAGGCCGCGACCGTGTTGTCCGCGGCGAAGCGGATCGCGACAAGGCCGATGGCATCGATGGTTACGGTATGGCCCTGCCACATGAAGGTTTCCTGAATCGGATCGCCGGTCGGATTCTTACTGCCGGCGATGCGCACATAGGTTTTATCGATGAGATAGGCGTGCCCCCCGGTCGGCGGCGTGGCCAGCGTGCCGCCAGGATGCCCCCAGCGCTTGGCATTCGGGATCCATGGGGTTACGGACGTTACACCCGTTGTCTCGAGCAGCCGTGTGACAGCCTCGACGCAGGCCGCGCTGTCTGCACACAGCTGCACGTTGGCGCTCAGTCGCGTCACGTCCAGCGGGCGCGCTTCGGAATCCCGGGTCCAGGGACCCACGCGAAAGAGCGCGCTCTTACCTGTCGCGGCACGGCTGAAGAAGGTTAAATCTGTATCGTCGCCGAATTCCGGCTGGTACAGTACGACGGCCTGGTAGCGCTGCGGTCCAAGGCGGACATAGCCCTCGGCATCGATCGTCAACGCCTTCGAGGCGATCAGGCTGGAGGGAATCAGATCCGCGGGATAGCCTTTGGCGCAGAGCGCAGAGGCAATCTCAAGGCCTACGGTGTTGTACGAGGGTTGCGTCCAGTTCATGGCGCAGGCGTGACCGAACACGACGGCCACGGGACATTCCAGCGGCGCCTGTGAAACAAAGTCGAGCACGCGCAGACGCGCCATCGCGGGCATCAGCGCACTGCGCATCAGCTCGCGTTCGCGTGCGCCACCCTTCAGGTCCGGACGCGGATAGAGCGGATGTACATTCAGCCGCCCGCCGCTCAACGCGCCCTGCCAGAGCTCGGTTATGTAAGGATTGAGTGTCTTGGCGTAATACTGGTTGTACCAGAGTGGATAACCCCAGCGTTTCGCCAGCGAGGTACGGCATGGATAGGGCGTTGTTTCGTCGGATTGGCCGATATCGCGCGTTGCGTCCCACCACGACAGACCGTTCTTGCGGAACTCCTGCGCGCCGGGGTAGGGAATCCACGTCGCATGGGTGACGATGTATGCGTCTTTTCCGAAAACCTCTTTGCCTGCGCGGTAAAAATCATTTTCGATCGCCACGTTGCGCGCGCGGCAGAGGTGACGGTAACGGTTGATCGCGACGGCGCGCTCCGTCTCCCGGCCTTTTTCACCGGCGTGCATCAGCAGCGCATCGCGCACCAGATCGCGACCGCCTGAGTGTTGCGCATAGACTTGGCCCATGGCGTGCGAATACCAGTAGCGGTCATGGTCGGGGTTGCCGGTATGGTCGGGTGGAAAGCCCCATTCGTCCTTCATGATGCCGGCCAGCGGGATGTCGGCGTACTGCCGGATGATGTCGCGCTGGAACGAAAGGAAATGCGGGGCGAAGATGTCGGGCGTCAGCACGGTATGCGCGGCGATCACGCAGGCGCTGCGTCCAGGCTGCGCGGGAACGCGCACGGTCAATGTGCGCGGACCTGCGGCGGTCGCGACGACGCGCTCACGGGGATATTCGCGGACGGTCGCTGGATCAATGCC
>CAZMLC010000124.1:0-5174 GCA_964567125.1 uncultured Akkermansia sp. | reverse complement strand
GGGATGGCGGCGGCATATGAAAGCCCGGCGAGCATGAGAAAAGCAGAACATATACGATGTTGTCTCATCACTTCCTTTTTATACGGCAGCCTATTTTTTCACCCGAAGTGTCATACGCGAAAACGTTTTATGGGGTGAGCCTTTCTCTAAATGCCTCGTTTTTTCTTGTTATCAGCTTTCACCCAACAACCATCCATCAGGTGGTTTAAGCATACTCAAATCACCCTTTTCGTGCAATACAGTTTTTGTTAAATTTGACAAGTAGATTTTACAGGTAATGCACATCGTTAAAAAAGGATGAACAGCCGCGCGCATCATCAAGCACATATGCCGGCCTGTTCGTCGTTGGCCAGTCTTCTATGCTCTGTGATGTGCAGGCGCGTATTGCCTTGCTGGCGTCGCGGTGTTACTTGATGCGGAAGGCGCCGAGGGGAAGGCAGGCTTCGTTGAAGAGGTTGCCTTCATCGGTCTCGTTCCACATGTAAAAGAGCTGTTTGGGCTCCTTGACGTTCTCGGCGCCGACGATAAGCTGGGCACCTTTGATTGTGGCCTTCGCCTCAACCAACGCGCCGTCCGCGCCGGCGACCTTGAAGTCTCGGAACGATCAGGAGTAAAATTCCTGAACGCGGACGAGCGCGTCGAAACTATCGGCCGCCAGGCATTCGTCAAAGCAGACGAGCGCCGGATGACCCTCGGGAAGCTTTTCATAGTTCCGCTTGACCGAGCCGATCACGTGATCGAGCCCCAGCGGCATGGCGCGGGTCAGGAAGGCGCTTTCGAGCGGGGCTTTTACCGGTTCGCCGTTGGCCCGGCGCGGGGGCAGCATCACCGTGAAATTGCTCAGCCCGACAGAGAAATGAACACCCGTGAAAAAGGGATCTTCACGCATGAGGCGCAGGGCGCTCATCAGGCGCTTGAGGTTGCCCTCCATGTCGGTTGCAATCGGTGCGATGCCGGGATCAAAAATGCAGTCCGAGGGTGCGATGCCGACTTCGCGTGCCCGCGTCAGCAGGAGCTGGGCGGCGTTGATGGTCTCTTCCTCCGTGACGCACGCAGCGGCCTGGCCATCCTTGAGGCCCTCTGAAATCAAGAGGATGGGACGGAAGGGACGAATCTGAAAAAGATCAAACATCTCCATGCGCAACGGCGAAATCGAGTTTAAGATCGGTGTGGGCGCACCGGACGCAAGCGCCTCCAGCCCTGCCTTTGCGGTTTCAAAGTCCGGTGAATCCACGGCGAGCGGAGCCGCAACACTGGCCTGAACGCGCGCAATCACTTCCGCCATGCGTGCCGGCGGCTGGAGCCCCACATTGACATCAATATAGGTCGCTCCTCCCGCAATCTGGCTTTGCGCGAGCGCGACAATACCATCCAGATCGTTCTTCTCATAGAGCGCGTGTGTGGAGGGTACAGAATCGTTGATGCTTTCGCCAATCAGTGTCAGTCCATGAATCGCCATGTTTAAGGTCCTTTTGCTTCAATTGCGTTTTTGCGGAAAGAAAAACAGTATCCATCCTGCAAAATATCAAGTATCACATTAACAGATTCCGGGACTGGGTTCAACCGCAAGGTAAAAATGACGTTATGCGCCATTACACATAAAATTGCGCATCTTCATGCACTTGACGATTGACATTCAAAAGGAAGAATTGTTTTACTTGAATAAATGAAATGTGTGTAAATCCACAGGCGTGTCCGTGCGTCGCATCCGATCGATTCGCAATACGGTGTGGGCGAGTCTTAGGATTATACAAGATGGGACGCAGAAAAAGGGAGGTCAGATGAAACGGGTCAAACAAAATGGTGGGGCGGCTTTGCTGGCGTGTGGTTTTTGGTGTATGATCGCGTTGTCCAGATTCGCTTTGGCGCAGAGTACGGCGATATGGAACAGCACGACAGACGGACTTTGGCAGGATCCGGGCAATTGGCAGGACAGCGTTGTCGGCAATGGTGCAAATGTGACCGTTTTGCTGACCAACAACGCGGCGACAATGCGGACGATCCGCCTTGATTCCCCTGCAACACTCTGGTATTTGCGCTCAACTGCACCGGCCAATTCGCGCTGGCGTTTCATTGGCGATGGCAATTTAATTTTCGATGGTACCAGCGTTGCGCGGTTAGGTATTGCCAATACGTCGACCTTTGAATTCTTTACACCGCTGGTGAGTACCAATGGTCAGGGGATTATGCAGGATCAGGTTCAACTGAACATTGATTTTAACAACATCAATCGCGGGATAAACGGCCCCTTTCTCGCCTCTGCCTATACGGTGCGTCAAGATTTTACACGGGCAGCCGAGCACACCGCTTCCTTGGTGCAAAATCATTTCCCGACAGCAGGCGTGGTTCAGGCGGGAGCTTATTTACAATTGCGTGGGCGCAAGAATGCCGCGGCCAATACAGCGACGTGGTGCATGGCTGAGGGCAGTGCTGTGATCACCTCGGTGAGCACAAATGGGACGGCCGCGCTGACAGCGGGACAGGTTGTGAATACCGCCAATTTTCCTGCAGGTACGTTTATTCGTTCGATCTATGATTCATCCAACCTGCTCATGAGCGCGGCTGCGGTGGCCTCCTCCACATCGGATCTGACGTTTGCGGCGGCATCGTTCAATACGGAACAGCTGTTGCAACGCATCCGGTTGGAGAATGCCGCGACGATCTCGCTGTCGAAGAACAGCGGCAGTTCGTTTACAGTGACCGCGGAACGCGTCTATGGCAACTACGATTTTTCGCTGCGCGACAGCGATGCGACGCTGGTGATTCCTGGCCAGCGAGAGCATCGCGGTGCGCTGGTTTTCGCAGGTGGCGAAGTCGTGCTTAACCCCATGTCCATCGTGCGCCAGCCGGCTGCGGATCCGGCCTTCCATGTGGATGCTTCGCGGGCCGATACACTGACGCTGGTGAACGGAAACGAGGTCTCCGAATGGCGCGACTGCACGGGGCGCGATCTGGCTGCACGACCGCCCGCGTCGCGGCCGACACTCATGGCGAATGAACTCAATGGCCTGCCTGTTATTGATTTTGGCCCCTATGGCGCGAGTCCGTATATGCATTGGTATACCACGACCGGTCAGGTTCAGCTGACGAATGTGCGGACGGTCTTCTGGGTTCTGGGGTCGCAAAACGGTGGCGGCTTCCTGCTGGGTGCGACCAATACGGCGCATTTCCATCGCGGTTCTAATCCGGAGTATCCTGTAGGCGGGATCCCCAATGCCGGAACTTTCGATCCGATCAAGATTTCCTCCAAAATCTGGGGCCATAATGCGAATTCCTATCCTGGACTCGGACGCATGACGACCTTTATCGATGGTATCAGATGGGGGAGCGGTAACGGGATGGCCTTGAATGGCGGCTATCAGACGATCACGCTGACCGTGACAACGAATTGCACGGCGGGTGGTTTCGCAACCGACCGTAGCACCTTTGCTTCGCGGCGTGGCGGTCAGCGCCTGGCCGAAGTCATTATTTACGAACGCGAACTTTCTGAAGTCGAGCGTCTCGCGACGGAAGAGTATTTGATGCAAAAATGGTTTGGCTCCGCGCGCAGCGATGCGGTCGCGACTGATCCGCTGCTGAACAACGTGACGGCCAGCGATGTGCGCACCCTCTGGACGCCCGATGCTGGGACCGTCACGGTCAATCGTCTTGCCGGCGGTGGACGATTAACCAAGAGGGGGGCAAGCGCGCTGGTCCTGAACGATGCGCAGGACTATCAGGGTACGCTGGTTGTTTCCGGGAGTAAACTTTCGTTGGGCGAGGTGAAGAAGATCCCTGTGGCGCTTCCGACAAACGCCTATTTCCATGTTGATGCCAGTAAACAAGACTCCCTGACGCTGGACAGTTCAAATGCGGTGCTGTCCTGGAACGATTGGCGCACGAACGGCCTGTTCGCCAGCGTTCCTGCGACAGGGGCTTGCCCGCTCGTGCAGACCAATGCCTTGTCGGGCAAATCCGTTGTGAGTTTTGGTGCGTGGGGCTCGAATCAATCGCTTTTCTGGAACCATACGAATACGCAGATTTACGCGGTCTTCATGGTTTTCCAAAGCTTGGCCGCAGGAGCATCGATCCTCGGTTCAGTCGACGCGGCCAAGCAGATGCAGGAGTTTCAACGCGAAGAATCAACAGGCCGCCTCTTTACGTCCGATACCTCGCGCAGCAGTTCGGCCGTTGCCTTTGGCAAGGCGTATGTGAACGGCTTTGAGGTTGTGCCGCACGCTTACGCGTTGCCGAACGGATTCAACGTGGTCGCTTCGCTTCCGACAACGCCGGCAAAAGCATGCGCCTTTGCGTCGCGGTTTAATTACGCAACCAATTCTGGCGGACAGCGGATTGCCGAGGCTGTGATCTATACGCGCAAATTGACCGACCGCGAAGTGAGTGATGCCTCCGCCTACCTGATGTATAAATGGCTGAAACGCGCAGCGCCCGGATACGGTGCTGCGGATGCATGCAAGGTCAACGCGCTGCTCTACACCGGCGACGAACCCTTGGAAATTCATGTGGCGGGCGATGGCGAGGCCGCGATCGGCCAAGTCACGAGCGTCAGGGATATTATAAAGACTGGGTCGGGCACGCTTTCGTTCGGCGGTCGCGCCTCCGGTTTTTGCGGTACGATCCAGGTGCAGGAAGGCGGCGTGGGTTCTGGCCTTACCGAGGAAGATCTGCCTGCCCCTTCGCCCGTCTTTCATGTGGATGCAAGCCGCGCCGACACGCTGACGCTGTCACTCATCAACGGGACAAACTTTGTGACGCGCTGGGCGTCGCTGGCTGGCGAATCAAATGCTGCCGTGATGCGTGCGGGATATGCCAGCCCGTTTGTGCGCACAAACGATCTTGCGGGCATGAACGTTGTTGATTTTGGCGCGCAAGGCGTGGGCGGCGGTTCTTTGCAGTGGGAGAAGGAGAGCACCGCCGTGCGCGCGGTCTTTACGGTTATCGGCAGCCAGTCCGGCGGATCGTATGTGCTGGGGCATACCACGGCACCGCATTTCCATCGCGGAACCAATCCGCGCACGGGCACCCTGCTTCCGATTGAGAAGGCGAGCCCGATCTACGGCTACGATGTCGCAGCGGGTGTCATCAATGGACAGACCTATGTGGATGGTATTCTCGTGAATCCGCGGACGCAGTCCATGTCCGGCGAGTGGCAACTCATCAACACCTGCACGACG
>CAZMLC010000123.1:3639-5415 GCA_964567125.1 uncultured Akkermansia sp. | reverse complement strand
CCCTTCAAGGGTAATCACGATTGACAGTCGTCAGGCGGTGCGTCTCGATCAGCATGTTGAAACCCGTCTCCCCTTAACCAAATGCACCATTCATCGTATCCGTTCCAGACATGCCAATACGGTCGACCTTCCGACTTTGCGATTTACATCAACTCCTTGATTGCGTTACACTAAGGACAAAATACGATTTATTAAAACCATTTTTATGAGGAGGACATACATGCGCGCCGTTGTTGTTGAACAACCGAACGTCGTGGCGGTCGGCAATGAAAAGATCGTCAATGCCGCGCTGCCCCTCATCAAACTCGGGGGAACCATCGGCATTTACGGCGTGATCTCCGCACCCACGCTGACGATCGACAAGGCGCGCGGTCCCTACAACTTCAATCTGATCGTGCACCAATGGCCAACCCGCTGGCGTGAACGCGAGGCGCAAACCCCGCTCTGCCAGTGGATCCGCGAAGGCAAACTCAAAGCCGCTGACTTTGTGACGCACACCTTCCCCGTCGAGAAAATCGACGAAGCGATTGCCGCCGTCAAGAGCGGCGATGTCGTGAAGTGCCTCCTGACCTTTTAAGTAAAACCCTGAATCTATGGAGAACCCCATGTTGAAATGGATGCCTGTATGCCTGTTCGCCCTCGCGCTGACAGGATGTCTGAATGGATCGAAACCGCAACAGCACGTCACACTGCCGGCCTTCTGCACCACGCCGGACGGCATGGCGATCGATTCGCAAGGTCGCCTCGTGATCGCCTGCCCGAATTTTGCCGATCCCACGAAACCCGCCTGTCTCTTGCGCATCGCCAAACCGGGCGAAGCCGCCTATCGCTGGGTCAATGTCCCAGCCTTGACGGAAACTGGCGTTGCCGCGCCCATGGGCATTGATTTCGGTCCTGAAGGCGAACTCTACGTCTGCGATAACCAGGGCTGGTCTGGCTCACCCCAAGGCCAATTTAAAGGCCGTCTCCTCAAGCTGACTTTTGCCAACAACACGATTGAATCCGTGACCGTCATCGCCAGCGATATGGAGCACCCGAACGGCGTGCGCGTCCGCGGCAACGACATCTACGTTACGCAAAGCATGCTCTCCAAAGTCAAGACCCCCTCGGGCAAGCTGGTCAGCGCGGTCTATCGCTTCAAGCGCGGGGATAAAAACATCCGCCTCACCAACACGCTCAGCGACACCTCGCTCCTCGCGACCTTTGAGACGCAGAACCCCTACTGCCAGTACGGCGTTGACGGACTCGTCTTCGACAGCAAGGGCGCGCTCTTTGTCGGGAATTTCGGCGATGGCACGCTCCACAAGCTGACTTTTGATGCTGCGGGCAAGGTCGTCAGCAACACCCTCTTCGCCAAAACGGATTTCGATACGCGCCTCGATCCGAAGACGCCCGACTTCCTGCTGCAAGCCACACAGGCGAAGATGCGCACCACCGATGGCATCTGCATCGATGCGCAGGACAATCTCTATGTCGCTGACTTTTCCAACAATGCGATCGCCAAAGTCACGCCCGCGGGCATCATCTCCGTGGTCTGGCAGAATGGCGATAACGATGGGTCTACTGGCCTGCTGAACCAGCCAGGCGAACCGATTGTCTGGAAGGGAAAGCTGATCGTCTCCAACTTTGATGCGGTCTTCGGCGCGAACAATCCCGATAAAGTCAACACCCGTCACGATGCGCCGTGCACGCTCTCAGTCCTCCCGCTGAACTAAGGACCCGCATGAAAAAACAGCTCTCAACGTTTGTCGGTAGCGCCATTGTCGGCGCGCTCGC
>CAZMLC010000123.1:0-3539 GCA_964567125.1 uncultured Akkermansia sp. | reverse complement strand
GCATGAAAAAACAGCTCTCAACGTTTGTCGGTAGCGCCATTGTCGGCGCGCTCGCGGGTCTGGTCGGCTTCACCGGCGCCAACCTTTTCTAGCAAAAGAAGAGCCCCTTTGCGGAAACCGCAAAGGGGCTAAACCCAACCAAATAGTTGTACACTCTTTATTGTCAAACCCTGCGAGTCCCGCCCTATTGGCGTTGCTCGTTTTTCCAAAACCCGCGACAAGCTCCCCACACGTAGAACAAGCCTTGTTAGCGAGTATGGATTTACAATACACAGTTTTTATTTATCTGTGAAGCCAAAAAATATACTTTTTGGGAAATTTTTTAATAGTTTTAAGACATTGTCATGGATTCTCCTTTTTAGTATTGTTCAACGTGAAAAGTTCCATTGACACCTAACCACTGACCACTGATCACTAATCACTAACCACTCCCCCTCCACCATGCACATTGAAAAAACAGCTGAGCTTGATTTCGCGCTGCGCGTAGCGCAGGGTATCGATGAACACCGGCTTCTGGAAGGTGTGCGTCGGCTGGGTCTCGCTGTTTCCGGCGGTGCGGACTCCATGGCGCTGGCGCGCGTGCTGATTCCACTCTGCCAGCAGCGCAACATCGGTCTCGTGGTGCTCCACCTGAATCATGGCTTGCGGAATACCGCCGCCGAGGATGCGGCCTTTGTGCAGCATGCCGCCACCCAGTGGCAGCTCCCCTTCCGAACACAGACGCTCGATCTGGCGGGTACCGCATCAAACGGACTCTCGCTCGAAATGCGCGCGCGGCAGGCCCGCCTGGCCTTCTATGCCCAGTGCGTCGCGTCGGAACACCTCGATACCATTGCCACGGGCCACCACGCGGATGACGCCGTGGAGTCGCTTCTGCTGCGCCTCAGCCGCGGCAGCGGCAGCAGCGGGCTCACGGCGCTCCGTCCGCGCACAGCGGCGCCACAGGCCTTGCCGAACCATCCATATCTCTTTATCCGTCCCCTGCTGGCGGAATCGAGCGCCGCGATCCGCGACTGGCTGACCCACCTCCACCAGCCGTGGCGCACGGATGAAAGCAATGCGGATCAATCCATTCCGCGCAATCGCGTCCGCCATGCGGTCCTGCCGCTGCTCGACGAAGCCCTGCCGACCTTCCGCACCTCCGCCTTGCGCAGCATTGAACTGCTGCGGGGAGACGATGACTATCTTCAGGAGCAGACGGTTGCTTTTCTGCGCGAACATACGGTCGATGACGCACTCGCCATCGCGCCGCTGCGCAGTCAGCACTGCGCGTTACAGCGCCGCGTGCTGCGGTGCTGGCTGATGGATCGCGGTTGCGTTGCGGGCTTTGAGACGATCGAACGGCTGCGTCTCCATCTGCGCGACGAAAACGGATCGATGCAACTGGCGGAAACGTGTGATCTCGTGATCGACCACGGGAGGCTGCGCCTCGCGGAACGCGCCGCCGTGACAGAGGTTGCGGCTGCCACAGCGCTGCCGCTGGAGGGCGATTGCGTATGGAATGGCGTGTGGTTCGAGGTCCGCCGCACTACCGGATATTGCGCGGAGGCGCACGGCCTGTATCGCTATCCCGCGACCTGCTGTTTGGCGCTCGATTACGTCACCGCGCATCCGCTCGTGATCCGGAGTAGGCAACCGGGCGACCGCATTGCACCCCTAGGCCTCACGGGCAGCAAAAAGCTTCAGGATCTCTTTGTAGATGAAAAGATTCCTGAAGCGTTGCGTGCAAACGTCCCCGTGGTCGCCCACGGCGATACCGTCATCTGGATTCCCGGTTACCGCATTGCCGCCGAGGCAGCCGTGGCCTCTGCCACAGCGCCTTCCGTGCGGATCACGGCTACGAATTAAGCGCTGCGCTGCGCGGATTCGAGCGTGTTATAGAGCAACATCGTGATGGTCATAGGACCCACGCCACCCGGCACGGGCGTAATCAGCGAGGCGACCTCTTTCGCGGAATCAAAATCAACATCGCCCACGAGGCGGTAGCCGTTCTTCTTCGTGGCATCCGGCACGCGGTTCACGCCGACGTCGATCACGACTGCGCCCGGCTTGATCATTGCGCCTGTAACGGTGGCAGGCCGTCCGGCTGCCACGACCAGGATATCCGCCTGCTTGGTGAAGGAGGCCAGATCCTTTGTACCCGTGTGGCAGACCGTGACCGTGGCATTGCCGCCCTTGGCTTTGCGCATGAGCAGGTGCGCCACGGGTTTACCGACAATGTTGCTGCGGCCGATGACGACCGCGTGCTTGCCTGAAGTCTCCACGCCCGCGCTGATCAACATCTGGATGATACCATGCGGTGTGCAGGGCAAAAAGCAGGTTTCGCCGATCATCATGCGGCCGACATTCACAGGCGTGAACCCATCCACATCCTTTTCCGGCGCGATCGCATTGATCACCGCGGCTTCGTCGATGTGCTTCGGCAGGGGCAGCTGGACCAGAATGCCGTGGATGCGCGGATCCGCATTCATCTGCTGCACGAGCGCGAGCGCCTCGGTCTGCGTGGTCTCTGCCGGAACGCGCACATCGAGGGAGAACATCCCAGCTTCCTCGCAGGCTTTCTCCTTCGCCGTGACATACGATGTCGAGGCTGGATCCATGCCAATTAAGATCACACCCAGACCCGGCGTGATGCCTTTCGTTGCCTTCAACTGAGCCACCTGCTGCGCGATATCCGCCCGCATGTTTGCGGCCAACTGTTTGCCATCAATAATCGTCATGATCGTGTCCCTTTCTGTCGTGCGCTTAAAAGAAGGTCATCTGGTTCGAATCGGTCTGGCCTTTGCGGCGGCCCTGCTTGGCCAGTTTCGGGAAACCGGCTTCCAATTCGCCCTCTTCGAGATTGTTCAAAATTTCCTTGGAGCGTTCAATCACCTCAACGGGCATGCCCGCTAGGCGCGCCACGTGAATGCCGTAGCTCTTATCCGCCATACCCGGCGCAATGCGGCGCAGAAAGACCACGCTGTCGCCATGTTCGCGCACCTGCACGGTGTAGTTCTTCACACCATTGAGCGTAAGCGCCAGATCAGTCAATTCGTGATAGTGCGTCGCAAAGAGCGTCTTGGCTTTGACGCGCGGCGTGTTGTGCAGATATTCCGCAACTGCCCAGGCGATGCTGATGCCATCGAACGTGCTGGTGCCGCGGCCGATTTCATCGAGCACGATCAGGCTGCGGCCTGTCGCGTTGTTGAGGATGTTGGCGGTCTCCTGCATCTCCACCATGAAGGTACTGCGACCGCGCGCCAGATCGTCGCCTGCGCCGACGCGCGTAAAGACGCGATCCACCACGCCGATACGCGCCGCATGGGCAGGCACAAAGGAGCCGATGTGCGCCATGATCGCGATCAGCGCGACTTGCCGGATATAGGTCGACTTACCCGCCATATTGGGTCCGGTGATCAGCATAATCTGATGGTCGCGACAATCGAGCTGCGCATCGTTCGGCACGAATTGTTCCGCATCGGGTAGCTGTTCAATCACCGGATGGCGGCCATCGCGGATGTCGAGCGTCTCGTCGTCCGTCATCGTAGGCCGCACAT
>CAZMLC010000122.1:0-5494 GCA_964567125.1 uncultured Akkermansia sp. | reverse complement strand
GCACGGTTGTCGATCAGGCCAAGGTCTCCTGGCAGGTGGTGCGTGCTTCTGCCTATCCGTGGTGGTGCTGGTGGCGCCGCGCGGAGAACACGACGATTGCGAGCGGAAAAGGCGTGACGGATGATCAAGGCGGCTTCGCCTTTGATTTCGTGGCAGAACCCGAGGCTGCCGCACGCGCGGACGATGATGCGGTCTTTACCTATCGGATCGAGGCAACCGTTGTTGATTCGACGGGCGAGACGCGCGCCGGGACGCAATCCGTGGTGGCAGGCTTCACGGGCGTGGCGGTTGCCGTGACGGTACCCGAATGGTTTGAGGCGAAGAAGGCGCATGCCGTGGTCGTGAAGACCACCACGCTGAACGGTGAACCCGTTGCGCAGCAAGGGGAAGTCGTGATTGCACGCCTGAAGCAACCGGCGCGTCCGCAGGTCAATGCGGATGAAGGTCTGCCCGTTGCGCGCACGCTCGATGCGCGTGAACAGTGCATGCGCTGGCCAATCGAGAAGGAGGTCTTGCGCCTTCCTTTTAAGACGGATGCGCGCGGAGAAGCTAAGATCACCTGCACGCTGGAATCCGGGTGTTATCGCGTGGAGGCGGTTGTGAAGACCAAGGAACAGCGCATCGCGAAAGGGCGTGCGCTGGCGAATGTATTTATTCCCGGGGCAACGGCATATCCTGTGCGTGTTTTCAGTGCGCTGACTGTACAGCAGCGTACCGTGGAGGTCGGGCAGACCTTCCGTGCGCTGTGGGGCAGCGGCTTCCCGACCGCGATGGGCGAAATCGAAATCTGGGCGGATAACATCTTGATCCGTCGCTTTGCCTCGCCGACGAACGCGACGCAATGCATGATCGCGATGGATGTCCCTGAAACCCTGCGCGGCGGATTTACCGTGCGCAGCACGCAGGTTCGCGAGGGCGTGTATTGGCAGGCGTCAGAGCGCATTGATGTGCCGTGGAGCAACAAGAAACTGGCGGTCAGCTGGTCGCATCTGCGTTCGATGCTGGAGCCCGGACTTCAGGAGAAGTGGACGCTGAAGGTCAAGGACGGTGAAGGAAATCCAGTCAAGGCCGAGTTGCTGGCTGTGATGTACGATGCTTCGCTGGATGCGTTTGTCCGTCATGCATGGCCGAACTGGCAGGGCTTCCGCGCAGAATCGACCTGGGTTTCCGCAAGCTTTTCCAATCACAAAAATTCTCTGATTACCTTCACCGCGCGGCGTGCGCCTGAAGGGTGGTCGCGCATCTATCCGACGTGGGAATACACGCTGAGTCCGCGCGCGTCGATGCGCGTGCGGATGGTGCGCAGCCCTGTTACTTTGAAAAACGTGTATGGATCTACCCGCGCGAAAATGGCGGTGGCTGCTGCGCCTGCTGCGGAACGCAATGAAGCGGTTGATTTTGGTGTCGTTGAAGCTGATGCGGTAGCAGGCAGCGGCACTGCGATTTCGGCTGCTGCTGATGCCGCTGCCAGCAGCGTGCCGCTGGTTCGGCGCAATTTGAAGGAGACGGCTTTCTTTATGCCGCGGCTGGTTGCGGATGCGGAAGCGGGCGCGGCAACGGTATCGTTCACGGTCCCGGAGGCACTGACCAGCTGGCGCGTGATGGTCTTTGCCCACGATACGGCGCTGCGTTCCGGTTTTGCCGAAGCCAAGGTCGTGACGCAGCGCAAGCTAATGGTGGAACCGAACATGCCGCGCTTTGTACGTGCCGGCGATGTGATCGAACTGCCGATCAAGGTGAGCAATACGGACAGCGCAGAGGCGAAGGGCGTCGCGACGTTGAAGGTCGTTGATGCGCGGAGCGGTCGCGCGGTCGACGGCGTGATTCAGGGCGAAGCGGAACAGGCATTTACCTTGAAGTCGGGGACCAACACCAAGCTGGGATGGACACTCTGCGTGCCTGAGGCGTTGTCCGGCATTTTGCAATATACGATTGAAGCGCATGCGGAGCAGGGCGGCGATGGCGAAGAGGGTTTTCTGCCGGTCTTATCGCAGCGCGTCCTGATGCGCGAATCCGTGCCGCTGGTGATCAAGCCCGGAACTGAAAAGCGGGCGACACTGCCGGCCTTGCTGGCGAGCAGGGAGAATACGAATGTGGTGAGCGTGTCGCTGGTCGCTGAAGCAACACCGAACATGACCTGGCAGGCGATTCTCGCCTTGGCTCCGGTGATGGAGCAGCGCGAGGAGTCGGTAGATGCGCTCTTCCAGCGGTATTATGCGAATACACTGGCGCGTCAGATCATCAAGGAAAATCCGTCGATCGCGACGATCATCGCGCGCTGGGGCGCTGCGGGCGGAGAGGCCTTTAAGAGTCCCTTGAGCAAGAACGAGAATCTGGCGCAGATCGCGCTGGCCGAGACGCCGTGGCTCGCTGAAGCTGAGGACGAGGGCAGTCAGCGGCGGCGTTTGGCGCAGTTGCTGGAGGGCGATCGCATGGCGGAAGCGTGTGCGCGCACTGTCCAGCAGCTCAAGGCTGCGCGGAACAGCGATGGCTTCTGGCCGTGGTTCCCGGGCGGGCCGAAGAATATTTTCGTCTCGTTGTCGATTGTTTCAGGGTTGGGGCATTTACGCGAGCTGGGTGCAACGACCGTGGAACCCGCATTGATCAGTGAGAGCGTGGCGGCGTTGGATGGATGGATGATGGCCTGTGAAAAGCAGGTGCAGACAACGGGGCAGACGAATATGAGCTTCTCAGCCGTGGATGCGCTGTATCTATACGGGCGCAGCTATTTCCTGAAAGAGTGCCGGCCCAGCGAAGAGGTGCGCGCGCAGATTCAGCGGCTTGTGGAGCGCGGTCGTACGCAGTGGACGGGATTGGGACGGATGTCGCGCGCCCATTTCGCGCTGGCGTGCAAACGGTTGGGCGAATTCGAATTGGCGCGCGATATTTTGAAATCGATCCGGGAGCATGCGGTCGTCAGCGAGGAGCTGGGGATGTGCTGGCGCGATACGGAATTTTCCTGGTTCTGGTTCGATCAACCTTTGGAGACGCAGGCCTTGATGATCGAGTCCTTCTTGCAGATCGCCAGCGACCAGGAGAGTGCCAACGCGTGTGCGCAGTGGCTGATCATGCAGAAAGAGGTGCAGCGCTGGCCGACGCGTGCCGCGACCGTTGACGCGGTCTATGCCTTGCTCTTGGGCAAGAGCGTGGCTTCGTTGGCGCCGCAGGTTGCGGATCTCGAGATGCGGTTAGGCGGGGAGAGCGTGCAGGCTTCAGACGTTGAGGCGGGCAGCGGCTACTTCTCGATCCGTGCGACGGGGCGTTCCGTGAGGCCGGAAATGGGCGATATCGTGGTAACCAATTTCGGCCATGCGGTGGCCACGGCGGCTGTGCACTGGCAATACGTTGCGCCGATGGATGCGTTGAAGGGGTCTGCCACCAATCTGCCGATCACGCTGACGCGCGCGCTTTTCGTTGAGCGTGCCGGGCCGCGCAAAAGCGTGCTGCGGCCGTTGACCAACGGCATGGTGCGGGTGGGGGATACGCTGGTGACGCGCATTCAGGTGCGCATTGACCGCGATATGGAGTTTATCCATCTGAAAGATGCGCGCGGTGCCGTGTTAGAACCGGTCGATGTGCTCTCCAGCTACAAATGGCAGGATGGCGTGGGCTATTTCCAGAGTACGCGCGATACGGCGACGCACTTCTTCTTCGACCGGTTACCGCGGGGCACCTATGTGTTCGAATACCGTTCGCGCGCGTTCCAGCAAGGCCGGTGCGCCGGCGGTTTCGCGACGATTGAATGCCTGTATGCACCGCGTTATCGCGCGTTTACGCGAGCGACCTCGATCCAGGTCAAATGAGTGGGGAAACCGCACTTTTAGAAGTGCGGTGAGTGGGAATAAAAAAAGAGATGCAGCGTACGGCTGCATCTCTTTTTTTTGGATATACGCAGCGCGGATTAACCGAGCAGATGCTGAATCACATCCTTTGCGCTGTAGTCCAGTTTGTCGAGTGAACAGAACTGGTTGACTTTCGCATAATCATCGCCCAGCGTGACAACTGCGGGCTCAAGTTCGCCATTCGCTTGCAACTGGCCAAGGCCGATGTCGGCGAAGAGTCCACTGCAGATGCAGCGGCGTCCAACCGTCTCCTCGATCTTTCCGCCTTTCGCCAGATAGGCATCGATGGGTTCCGCGTGGCAGCGATAGCCAATCGAGCCATCTTCGCGCACATAGGCATCGCGCAGGTATCCCAGCTCGCAGGTTTTCACACGGTTTTCAAGAACCGACATTTCCGAGAGCGTACCTTCCAACTGTGCAAGCTTGAAGGGGAATCCGGTCGGCGATGCAACGGGATCGGTGAGCACTTTAGCATGACCCTCGAGCGCCTGGCGGATCAGTTTTCGGCGCGTTTCAGGGACGAGTCCGGATTCTTCGCACAGGGCGAACGCTGTACCAACTTGAATGCCTGCAGCACCGTCAGCAAGCGCTTCGCGGAGCTTTTCCGGTGTGCCATAGGCGCCGCCGAGCCAGAAGGGCAGGCCGATTTTACGCATGGCTTCGAGATTGACCACGTCGCGCGGACCATAGATGGGCTGGCCGTCGTCGGTCAGCTTCATGGGACCGCGGGGCGGCGCATTGTGTCCGCCGGCCAGAGGGCCTTCGATCACAAAGCCTTCGACGCTGCCGCCGGAGCGGCGAATCAGCATGGTCGCGAGCGATTCGGACGAGATGATAGGCAGGAAGTCAGGACGCCGCAAGACAGGAGGCGTTGCGCCTTCGATGAAAAGCGCGGGGTCAAAGACGCGCAGACTGTCAGTTTCGGGCGTCGCGCCGATGACGCGGATCGGATAGGTGGCGGCTTCGTGGCGGGAGAGCAAGTCGAGCACCTTCGGCATTTCCACCGGGATACCTGCGCCCATGATGACAACCGCCACGCCTGCCAGCATGGCGCCGTACGCGGACGGCAGATGCGGCAGCTGGATCTTTTCCAAATAATTGATGCCGACAGGGTTATCATGACCTTCGCGCGCCAGGAAGACCTCGACGAAGTTGGAGACAATATAGAGTTCGTCCAGCCAGTGGTGGTTCTTGATCATTGCTTTGGCGACTGTCTTGTAGGGGACATCCGGTTTTTTCCCACCGGGAACAAAGAACATGTCGAGAATCCGCTGCGCCATCTGCGGAAAAGGGAAGTGGGCTAACGCGCGGCGGACATCGCCGCAGAGATCGCCGTCCTGAAGTCTGCGTGCCAGGACCTGATCCAGTCCTGTGCCTGATACGACGCCAAGTTGGCCGAGTCGAGAGACTGCTTGGGCGAGGCGCCAATTGGAAACGCCGACACCCATGCCGCCCTGAATGATCTTAGGGAGCGTAATGTGCATAAATCTTAACCTGGAATTGGGGGCCTTTCGATTTTCTGAAAGCGCCGTTTCCACAACCTATGTGGAAATCACTCAGCGGCAAACATTTCAGAAAAATACACCTTGTCCAATTCGTCGTTGTTTAATTTAGCATGATATGGGCATTTATACAGCATTATTTTTTTATCG
>CAZMLC010000121.1:2241-5631 GCA_964567125.1 uncultured Akkermansia sp. | reverse complement strand
AAGATCATGCGGACTTCGAGTCAGCGGAAAATAAGCGCATGAAAAATTAACGTGCGCGCGTGGTCGACGTGCCGGATGCCTTCTTTTTGAGCTGTTCCAGCATCTGCATGCGCTTGGTGATCGTCTCTTCGTAGCCGTTCAACGTCGGCTTATAGTAGTGTTTGTCAATCGGTAGGTAATCTTGCTGAACCGCCTGATTCGGGAAGTCGTGCGGATATTTGTAAGGGACGTCGAGGTTCTCTTTGCCAATCGCCTCGACGTGAATATTTTTCAGATGTTCGGGCACGGCCATCAGACGACCAGACCGCACGTCGGTCAGCGCTTCGTCGACCGCCAGATACGCCGCATTGCTCTTCGGCGCGGTCGCCAAGTAGGTGGTGGCCTGAGCCAGCGAGATGCGGCCCTCCGGCATGCCGATGAACTCGACGGCCTGCATGGCGGCCACCGCGATGGTCAAGCCGCGCGGATCCGCATTGCCGATATCCTCCGAGGCGAGGATGATGAGCCGCCGCGCGATGAACCGCGGATCTTCGCCAGCCTCGATCATCTTGGCGAGCCAGTAAATCGCAGCATCCGGATCAGAGCCGCGCACGGATTTGATGAAGGCCGAGATCGTGTCGTAATGACCATCTTCGTCCTTATCGTACAGCACCATCTTGCGCTGGACGCAATCCTCCATGACCTCTTGGGTGATGGCGATGATGCCGTCCGGCGCTGCCGGCGTTGAGCGCACGGCGACATCCAGCGCGGTCAGGGCGCGCCGCGCATCGCCATCGCAGATCGCGGCGAGGAACTGCTCCGCCTCCGGCGTGATGGCCGTCTTGAAGGCGCCCAGACCCCGACTCGTATCTGCCAGCGCCCGGCGGATCAGGATGATGATCGCATCCGCCTCAAGGGGACGCAGTTCAAAGACGAGCGAGCGCGATGTAAGCGGGCTGTTGACGAAAATGTTGGGGTTGTGCGTCGTGGCGCCGATCAGGGTGACCGTACCATCTTCGACGTACGGGAGCAGGACATCCTGCTGGGACTTGTTGAACCGATGGATTTCATCGACAAACAGCACGGTGCCCATATCGTGCTTGTAGAGCTTGGCGTTCTCGCAGAGCGTGCGCAGCGTGGCCACATTCGACATCACGCCGCTGGTGCGCTCAAAGCGTCGCTTGGTGACGCGTGCGATCACCTCGGCCAGCGTGGTCTTGCCGCATCCGGGCGGACCGTAAAAAATAAGGTTGGTCAGCCGGTCGGCCTCGATGACGCGCCGCAACAGCTTTCCAACCCCGAGAATATGCTCTTGACCCTGGACCTCTTCAAGCGTCAACGGACGCATACGCGCCGCAAGCGGTTCGTATGCGGTCTCGCCCGAAAGCGAGGATGCTGGATGCGTAAAGAGGTCCGAATCTGACATGCTGGATTATTCACCCCAAACGATGGTGGTCTGCTCGACGTAGAGGAAGAGGATATTCTTCGTCACGTAGTCGACGTGATGAACCTTGGTGATTCCACCGTTGCGCATAGCTGCGCGAATGGAGGCGTCGCCATCCGTGAAGAGCACAATGCCTTGAACGCGAGCCATGCCTTTTTTAACCGGGCGCACGCTGTTGTCCATGATGTTGGCGGATTGCACGGAATCCAACATGATCGCCGCGGTGATCGGTGCATTGTTCGGAATAACCCCGCATCCGGTGATGCCGACGGTGGTTGCGATGAAGGCTGCGAGACAGAGTAATTTTTTCATGTGATTGATTTCCTTTATGGTTTGTTTAACGTCCTATTCTCCACATTTCGATGGATCCTTGCAAGGCAAAAGCATGTGCGAAAACACGGAACTATCGAATCGTGGAAGTGTGGGCTGATAAAAGTGTGAAAGACAGGGCCGAAAGGGCCCCGTAAACCCGCAAAACGTCATGAACGGGGAGGCCGTGAAGGGAACCTGTGGAGCGAAGGGGTGTTTGAACGGAAAAAGCCTCCGCACTGCGTCTGGAATCGATTTCTGAAGCGTCGTTACGTCCGCGTTCAGGGGCCCATAACGCGCTTACTTTCGTGCGTTTGAAATGCGCCCGCCGCCCGCCTTTAACCTTGATTTCAGGGACTTAAATCGCGTATGCTTTTACCCATGAAAATTCTTGTTGTCGGCAGTGGTGGTCGTGAGCACGCCATTGCATGGAGACTTGCTCAGGATTCGTGTCAGCCCGCCCTTTTCTGCGCCCCTGGAAATGCAGGGACAGCCTCGTTTTGCCAGAATGTTCCGATTTCCGCGGAGGATGTTCCCGGCCTTCTGGCCTGGGCGGTTGATCAGCGGCCGGATTTGACCGTGGTCGGACCTGAAGTGCCGCTCTGCCTGGGGATTACCGATGCGTTTACGGCCCGGGGACTGCGCGTCTTCGGTCCCTGCCAGGCCGGTGCCCGCATGGAGGGCAGCAAACTCTTTTCGAAAGAGGTGATGCTGGCTGCAGGCGTGCCGACTGCACGGTCGCAGTCGTTCAGCGAAGTGAACGCCGCGCTGGCCGCATTGGCGACCTTTGACCTGCCGGTGGTGATCAAGGCCGATGGCCTCGCTGCGGGCAAGGGCGTGGTGATCGCCCAGACGCGCGCCGAAGCCGAGTCCGCGATTCGCTCCATGCTGGTCGATGCGGTCTTTGGTGCCGCGGGTGCGAACATGCTGATTGAGGATTTTCTGGAGGGCGAAGAGGCCTCCATCCTCGCGCTGGTCGATGGCGAGCACACGGTGCTGCTGCCGGCTTCGCAGGATCACAAGCGTATTTTCGATAACGACCAAGGCCCCAATACCGGCGGCATGGGCGCGTATTCCCCGGCACCGGTCGTGACGGATGGCATGCTGCCCGAAATCAAAGAAAAAATCATCCTGCCCGTGGTGCGCGAATTGAAGGCGCGCGGCATTGTCTACAAGGGTGTGCTCTATGCAGGACTGATGATCGGTCGCAAGGGAATCAACGTGCTGGAATTCAATGCGCGCTTCGGCGATCCTGAAACCGAGGCCGTGCTGCCGCGCATCGCGGGTGATCTGATCCCTGCGCTGCAAGCCTGCATCGACGGTACGCTGCACGACGGACTCATTCAGATCCGCCCTGAGGCTGCCGCGACGGTGGTGATGGCAGCCGGTGGTTATCCCGGCAATTACGTCAAGGGAACCGTGATTCACGGTCTCAGCGACGCGGCCACGGTGAAGGGCGCGGTTGTGTTCCATGCCGGAACGCGCACAAAGGATGGCGTTGTGGTGACGGCGGGCGGACGCGTGCTGGCCGTGACTGCGCTGGGTGCAGACTTGGAAACAGCCGTGGGCCATGCCTATGAGGCTGTGGCGAAGATTTCGTGGGAAGGCGCGCAGTATCGCAAGGATATCGCCCGCCGTGCATTCAATCGCGGATAAGC
>CAZMLC010000121.1:0-2141 GCA_964567125.1 uncultured Akkermansia sp. | reverse complement strand
AAGGCTGCTTTGGCTGGGATGATGTCGGATCCTGGCCCTCGGTCGCCGGACACTTCACTGCGGATCAATATGGCAATGTGATCATCGGCGCCTGCGAGCAACTCGAGGCGCAGAACAACATCGTTGTTTCAGAAGATCGCTTAACCGCACTCATCGGTGTGCGCGGTTTGATCGTGGTGCATTCGGAAAACGCCACGCTGATCTGCCCGAAAGAGCGCGCCGAAGAGGTGAAGAAGTTGATCCGGCGCATTGCCGATCGACCCGATGGTCAAAAATATGTCTAACACAGCTGCAAAACAGCGGCGGTTCAAGATGGTGGTGGCCTACGACGGTACAGCCTATTCCGGCTGGCAGGTTCAGCCTCACCACCCCAGCGTCCAGCAGGAACTGGAGAAGCGCCTCGCCGAGATGGTCGACCATGTGGTCAAGGTGCATGGCAGCGGACGTACGGATCAGGGCGTTCATGCGCGCGGTCAGGTGGCGCATGTGGATCTCGACTGCCGCATGGATGCGCGCGCCTTGCAGCGGGCGATCAATTCCCGGCTTCCCTTTGATATCCGCGTGCTGAAGGTGACCGAAGTCGCCGATACCTTTCATGCGCGCCGTTCAGCCAAGGGCAAGGAATATCGCTATTTTGTCTGGAACGATACGCAAGTGCTTCCCGATAAACGGCTCTATATCGCACATGTCTATCGCCCCTTGGATGTTGAGGCCATGCGCGCTGCGGCACTTCGCTTTGTCGGTCGGCACGACTTCGCCTCCTTTACGGCCAATCCGCAGCGCGAAGTCGCGAGCACGGTTCGCACGATTTTCGATTTCACCGTCCGCAAAAAAGGCAAAGAGATTGTCTTCAGCGTGAGCGGCGAAGGGTTTCTCTACAAGCAGGTGCGCAGCATGGTGGGCTTTCTGTTACGCGTTGGCGAGGGCGCGGAAAAACCGGAAGCGGTCTCTGAACTGCTGCTCTCCTGCGCACCGCGCAAAGCGCGCGTGCCCTCCGCGCCGGCGCAAGGTCTCTTTCTCTGGCGTGTCTGGTATACCTGAACGCGCATAGGAGGTCTCTGAATCATGACGCATCATCCGTCAACCGAGTCTACGATGCTGACCTTTCTGAATCAGCTGGCGAACCGACGTCGCTTCGGTATGAAACCGGGACTGTCGACCATGCAGCGGCTGATGGAAAAGCTCGGCCATCCCGAGCAGGGGATTGCCGCGATTCATATTGCCGGCACGAATGGTAAGGGATCGGTCGCTGCGCTGTGCGAATCGGTTCTCCGCGCCGCGGGATATGCGGTCGGACGCTACACCTCGCCCCATCTGCTGCGTGTGAACGAACGCTTCTTGGTACGCGGAATCCCTGCGACGGATGCGATGTTGCAACGCGCCGCAGACGAGGTCGACCGCGTGGTTCATGCCTGCGAAACCGCTGGCGATGAAGTGACCTACTTTGAATACCTCACTGCGCTGGCCTTTGTACTCTACCGCAACGAGCAGATCAAGCTGGTCGTGCTCGAAACCGGACTGGGAGGTCGGCTCGATGCCACGAATGTCTGCCTGCCGCTCGTCTCCGTGATTACGCGCATCGGGCTCGACCATTGCGACTGGCTGGGCTCGACGCTGGCGCAGATCGCGACGGAAAAGGCGGGTATCATCAAGCCGGGCCGTCCCGTCGTGGTGGCCCCGATGCCCGAGGAGGCGCACGCTGTGATCGCCGCTGTGGCAGCCCGCCAGGCTGCCACGCTGATCGATGCCACCGAGAGCGTCAGCGTCAGCGTCCGCGCACGCGACTGGGAGGGCCAGACGCTGCGCATCGCAACGCAGGAGGAGACCTTCAAGCCGATCCGCCTGCCGCTGGTCGGTGCCTATCAGGTGGAAAATGTCTGCACCGCGCTGGCCGCGCTGACCTGCGTGGCGCAGCAGGGACTCGCGATCCCGGAAGAGGCTTACCATCTCGGGCTTTCGACCGTCTGCTGGCCAGGCCGCTTTCAGGTGGTGCGCCGCGATCCGCTTCTGATCGTCGACGGTGCGCACAATCCGGATGGTGCTACAGCCTTGCGTGAGGCGTTGCATGCGCTCAACAAAGGCAAGTCCGCGCACAAGGTCGCGCTCATTGCCGGCTTCTGCGGGGACAAGGATGTGCTCAG
>CAZMLC010000120.1:0-5837 GCA_964567125.1 uncultured Akkermansia sp. | reverse complement strand
GAAGACGGTAACAAAACGGGCTTATGCTAGAAGAAAAATGTAAATGGAGGGCTTTAACATGAGCTGTTTCGGTGGAACAGGCGGATATTTCCGGTTGGATTCGTGGATCATGGCGAACCTTGTGCAATTGGGAACGCGGCGCTTCTGTAGGCAATTCCTGAATCGGACGAATGATCCGTGCGGACGCTCTTACGATCAGATGACACAAGCGGCTCGTTCAGGTTGTGCCAATGCAGCGGAAGGTTCTGCGCACCGCACGAAGCGGCAAGAATGCAGGACAGACCTTCTGGGGATGCAGGGATACCCGGCGTGTACGGGTGTGCGCGAACTGAAACGCGAGGAGAAATAGTGACCGAGCGAATCGATTCGTTCGAATACCTCGATTCTCTCGTCTTTAGGTATCTGCTTTAAAGGACGGAGATGCTAAAGGAGCTGGCTTAAGAGCGTGCGTGCGGGCACAACTGTCGGTGTTCGGCGCGTAAAGCAGTCGCTATTCACATACGGTTCATCCACAACGACCTGAAAAGCATGTTCGGCTTTTGTTTGCTGTTGCATGTAGGCCAGCGCAGGTGAAAGCGTGGTATCCGATTTCTTCACCTCGACAAGGAACCAGGGTTTTTGATCCTTGGTGACAAGAAAATCGACTTCGCGTTTCTGCTTGTCGCGCAGATAATAGAGATCAAATTGGCCGAGGCCCATATCGGTCCAGCCTTCGACGGCTTTGAGTAAATGGCAACCAACAAAGGTTTCAGCACGCTGACCTTCATCGGAAAGCGTCGACCAATCGCGCAGGAACCATTTGGGCTCCTTGCGAATTGCCGCAGTGATCGAACGATGCCACGGTTTAATTAGAAATCCTTGGTGAAGTGAAGCAAGGACACCGATCCATGTACGGATGGTGTTTTCACTGACGCGAATTTCTTTGGCAAGCGACGCGTAAACAAGCTGTTGTCCGGAGCGTGCGTTCAGCAGCGTTGCAAGCGCGAGAAGCTGATCAATGCTGTTGATCCGCGTTAATTCACGAACATCCTCGCGCAGGAGCTGTGCTTGACGTAAGGTTTGCCATCGCCGCGAGAAACGCGCATCGCGGCGCGTAAACGGTTCAGGAAATCCACCGAAGGTCCAGAGGCCTGTCCAGTCCGCTTCATCAAGCGGCTGAGGTGCGGAGATGGCTGTTTGCCGAAGCGCAGGGGAGATCAATTCCGCAACGCTGAAGGGGTGCATACGATAGAGGAAATAACGCCCCATAAGACTGTCGCCGCCGCGCTTGAACACATCAAGGCGCGAGGATCCTGTTACGAGGATGCGAACGTCGTTGCCATAGACATCGAAGAACCCTTTTAAAAACGTTTTCCATCGGGCATAGCGATGGATTTCATCGAATGCCACAATGGGAGTTGCGTCGTGCAGTTTTTCGAGACCGATGGTCTGGGCGACCTGTGCGGGTCCCTTCAAGATCGTTTCGCGCGTATCTTGATTATCCCAGTTGAGGTAATTCGCTGTGATTGCGCGGCAAAGAAACGTTTTCCCGACTTGTCGCGGGCCGGATATAAACGCCATCTGCCGATTTTCAGAGAGGTGGTTCCTGATGATCTCGGTATACATTCTGGGATACGTTTTCATACCGACCATTATGCATAACACTGCGGAATAGTCAATACCAATCCGCAACAGACTGCGGAATGGTCATAAGTGGAGTCGGAGAAATAGCGACCGAGCGAATCGATTCGTTCGAATACATCGATTCTCTCGCTTCTAATTAAATTGAGTCAAAAAGACTCGAAGTGTGGGCCTTTCGGGTGTAAATGGCCCGAAAATGGCAGGCGATTGCAGCCGTTTTCCGCAAAAAGCAGGCGCAATCGGGCGAAAACTGGCAAAAGGCTGGCGCAGGGTTGTTTGGCATGGGCTATGCTTTTGAATAGGCGTGGCAGGAGCCACGGAAGGAGCATGCATATGATGGATTTAAACAAGTGGACACAGAAGGCGCAGGCGGCCTTGCAGGCGGCGCGGGAGATCGCGATTCGCTATGGTCAGCAGCAATTGGACGGTGAGCATCTGCTGTCGGCCTTGCTGGCTGAGGACGAGAGCCTCGCGGTTGCGCTCTTGCAGCGGATCGGCGTGCCGGTTGCGCAGGTCCGTGCGCGCGTCGAGGAGGAGCTGGCGCGGAAGCCGCGCCTTTCCGGCGATGTCGAAGAGGGTAAAATTTATGTAACGCAGGCGTTGAACGATCTGATCATTCGTGCGGGCGATCAGGCGAGTCAACTGAAGGATGAATACCTCTCGGTGGAGCATCTGTTGCTGGCTATGGTGGAGTCGGGCAAGAAGACGACCATGGGTAAAATCCTGACCGAGTTCGGTGCCACCACGCAGAAGCTCTTTGCGGCGTTGAAGGAGGTACGCGGCAATCAGCGCGTAACCACGGATAATCCCGAGGGGCAGTATGAGGCGCTGAAGAAATATGGCAGCGATCTGGTGGAGCTGGCCAAGGCGAACAAGCTCGATCCCGTGATCGGCCGAGATACCGAGATCCGCCATGTGATCCGCATTCTGTCGCGCAAGACCAAGAACAATCCCGTGCTCATCGGTGAGCCGGGCGTGGGTAAGACGGCCATTGTCGAAGGACTGGCGCAGCGCATTGTGCGCGGCGACGTGCCCGAGGGATTGAAGCCATGTACCATCTTCGCGTTGGACATGACCGCGCTGATGGCGGGTGCGAAATACCGCGGCGAATTCGAGGAGCGCCTCAAAGCCGTGCTGAACGAGATCAAGGCTTCCGAAGGCCGCATCCTGCTCTTTATCGATGAGATCCATACGATTGTCGGAGCGGGTAAGACCGAAGGGTCGTCGGATGCCGGCAACATGCTGAAGCCCATGCTGGCGCGCGGCGAGCTGCACTGTATCGGCGCGACCACGCTGGATGAATATCGCAAGTACATGGAGAAGGATGCAGCGCTGGAGCGGCGTTTCCAGCCGGTGCAGGTGGATGCGCCCTCGGTGGAGGACACCATCTCGATTCTGCGCGGACTGAAGGAGCGTTTCGAGCGCCATCACAACGTCGGGATCCAGGATGCGGCGCTGGTCTCTGCGGCCGTGCTCTCCGACCGCTATGTGCAGGATCGTTTTCTGCCGGACAAGGCCATTGACCTGCTGGACGAGGCGTGCGCCTCGATCCGCACCGAGATGGACTCCATGCCTGCGGAACTCGATGAGATCACGCGCAAGGTGATGCGTCTGGAGATTGAGCAGACCGCGCTGAAGCGCGAGAAGGACCATGCCTCGGAGCTGCGCTTGAAAGAGCTGCAGAAGGAGCATGCGGAGCTGAAGGCGCAGGCGGACGCTATGACGGCGCGCTGGCAGAATGAGAAGAAGGTGCTGGAGCAGACGCGCACGTTGCGCGAGCAGCTCGAGGCTGCGCGCACGGCGTACGATCGCGCGGAACGGGCCTATGATCACAACAAGGCCGCGGAACTGAAATACGGCAAGATTCCGGAACTGGAAAAACAGCTGAAGGCAGCGCAGGAGAAGCTGGCTGCCGGCGATGGCAGTGCGATGTTGCGCGAAGAGGTTACGGCGGAGGAGATCGCCGAGGCTGTTTCGCGCTGGGCTGGCATTCCGGTGACCAAGCTGCTGTCCGGCGAGCGCGAAAAGCTGTTGAAGCTGCCGGACGTGCTGCACCAGCGCGTGGTGGGACAGGACGAGGCGGTCGATACGGTGGCGGATGCGGTGCTGCGTTCGCGCGCCGGGATCAAGAACCGTCAGCGGCCCATGGGCGCCTTCCTCTTTCTGGGCCCGACCGGTGTGGGCAAGACCGAGCTGGCCAAGACCCTCGCGGCGGAGCTCTTCGATTCCGAACAGGCCATGGTGCGCATCGATATGTCCGAGTACATGGAGAAGCATACGGTTTCGCGGCTGGTGGGTGCGCCTCCGGGCTATGTGGGATACGAAGAGGGCGGGCAGTTGACCGAAGCTGTGCGGCGTAAACCCTACAGCGTGGTGCTGCTCGACGAAATCGAGAAAGCCCATCCGGATGTCTTCAACATCCTGCTGCAAGTGCTGGATGACGGACGTCTGACGGACAGTCATGGCCGCACAGTCAGCTTCCGCAATGCCGTGATCATTCTGACGAGTAACATCGGGTCCGAGTATTTAGCGGCTGCGGATGCGAAGAAGACCGAGCACGAGATTTCCGATAAGGCGCGCGAGCAGGTGATGGCGCTGCTGAAGAGCAGTTTCCGTCCTGAATTTCTCAACCGCCTCGACGACATCGTGCTCTTCAAGCCGCTCGGCAAGGCGGAGATCATGGCGATCGTCAAGTTGCAACTCGCGGATCTGCGGCAGCGGCTTGCGGATCAGGAGCTGTCGCTGGAACTGGACGATGCGGCGCTCAGTCGTTTGGCCGAGGAGGGCTTTGATCCGGTTTACGGTGCGCGTCCGGTGAAACGGGCGATTCAGCGCGAACTGGAGACGCCGATTGCGCGCAAGATCATTGCGGGCGATTACCTGCCGGGAGCTACGATCAAAGTCAAGGGCGGCAAAGGCGCACTTGCGATTGCATAAGGCGTGTGCGGTTCAGTCAAACAGAAGGGGTGAGAAAACGGTTTGTTTTCTCACCCCTTTCTTGTTGGTGCGGACCTGCGGTTAGCGCAGGATCATCAGCGTTCCGCGGCGGGCGATGTAGTTCAGCACGATTTCGCCGTTCGCGGCGGTCAGCTCGGTGACATAGCCTTGACCACCGGCATTGACGATGGTCCAGTTCGCCAGATTAGCGGCGCCGTTCAGCGTGTCATACGTGGCGATGACCGTGCGGAAGGAGTCGCTGATCGGATGGCCGGATGCGCGTCCGAAGTCCAGCGTCAGGGCGCCGCCGAGCGTGAGCGCGCCAGCGTGGATGACATCGTTCTCACTGACCGACCAGTCCCAGCGATAGGTTGAGCCATTCGCCAAGGTCAGGTTATCCGCAAAGAGCGCGGCTGGCGTATTCGTGACATCGCCGGGCGAGACCGTATTCAGGACCGTCACGGCTCCGCCGGAAGCATAGCCTTCACCGCTGAGGGTGCGGACGCGCGTTGCGGTCGCAAGCGTGATGGAGGATCCTTGCGCGATCTGTAGGGCTGGATCAACCGCAGTGGGCGCGGTGACGAGCGCAGCGACCTCAGCATCGGAAAGGGTACGGTTGAAAATCTGGACGTCATCGAGCTGTCCGCTGAATTCTCCAACGGGCGCGGTCTTCAGGTAGGGATGGCCGATGCCGAAGCCCATCTCGTTGACCGGACGGTCAGGCGGGCAGAACAGGATCCCGGACTTTGTCCAGGAACCGGCGGGCTGTCCGTTGACATAAAGTTTGATTCCTGTGGACGTTACCGCGACGGCGGTATGGACCCATACATTCGATTGTACGCTGAGTGTTGACGTAAAGCGATAGTCAACGGGCCAGCCTCCAGAGGGGCTGGACGCCATGAAGAAGAGTTTGCCGTCAACGATGCGCAGCATGATCTGATACGGTTCATTGCCATTGTTCATGCGTGTGGTGAAGAAGGTCGAAACCGTGCCGCCTCCCGTGACTGAGGCTACTTTCACCCACGTCGCGACCGTGTAATTCGCCATACCGCGCAGGGTTTCATCCATGGGGACGATGATGATCGAACCCGAGGGGAAGTTCATACCGACACCGTTTGTGGTCACATCGTTCACTGCGGTGATGGAAGAGCCCCACGCCGTGCCGTGGCGGGCATACCCGGAGGAGTCAACGCCCGGCGCTGATTCGCTGGAATAGCGCGCTTGCAAGCCGCTCGGCTGCGTGGCGCGGATCAGTCCGGAGGTGAGCGTGGCGTTGACCA
>CAZMLC010000119.1:0-5858 GCA_964567125.1 uncultured Akkermansia sp. | reverse complement strand
GTCTATGGCAATGAAACGCTGTTGCGCAGAGTGGCTACCGCGACAGCGTTGCCGTTCCCGGCTGACGCGGTTGTTGTCCCTGCCCATACACCTTTTACTGAACTGCCGCAGGATTGTCCGGTCGTGTTGGACTTCCCCTTCCCGGAGGCGGAGTCGATTGAGCCTGGCAAAGTCTGCGCCGCCTGCGGACGTCAGGCCTATCAGTGGATCGCGGCAGCTGTTGCCGATATTCTCGCCGGCAAGGCCCAAGCGCTGGTGACCGGCCCGATCAACAAAAAGGCGCTGCACGAGGCGGGCTATGATTTCCCCGGACATACGGAGCTTTTGGGCCATCTTACCGGGGTCGACCATCCGGATATGATCTTTTATTCGCCGCAGCTGACGCTGGGGCTCGTGACGATCCATGAGGCGCTGACCCGCGTGCCGCGGCTGCTGAGCGTGGAACGGATCCTTCAAACCCTCGAACGTGCCTGCGCGATCTATCAACGCAAAAATGCGCAGCCTCCGCGTATCGGTGTGCTGGGGCTGAATCCGCATGCGGGGGAATCCGGAATCTTCGGCGATGAAGAGGTGCGGATCATCCAGCCGGCCGTGCAGGCGGCGCGCGCGCGCGGCTATTGCGTAATCGGGCCGCTTGTGCCCGATACGGCCTTTGCGCATGCCGCAGGCCCGCACGCGGCGCTGCCCTTTGACGTGTGCATCGCGATGTATCACGATCAGGGGCTGATCCCCTTTAAGATGTTGGCCTTCGATGAGGGGGTTAACGTTACCGCAGGCCTGCCCTTTTTGCGCACCTCGCCGGACCACGGTACGGCATTCGATCTGGCGTGGAAGGGGATCGCGCGTCCAGCGAGCCTGATCCAGGCGATCCTGCTGGCCGCTGCGCCCTGAGGCTCGTTAGCAGAATCCCCGGCTGGTCAGCCAGTCGATGCAGGCGGAACAATCGCTGAAATCGTTAAACACCACGTCGGCACCCGCCGCGCGCAATGCGTCGGCTTCAATCCACCCTGTCGCGACGGCAATGGCGCAGAGTCCGTTCGTTGTTGCCGCCTGAATGTCCAGCGGCGTGTCGCCGATCAGCGCGACCGGACGGATGTCCGCCGCGAGGCGTGTCCGCGCGAAGCGCGTAATCTCATTGCGGTTGTCGTGTTCATCGCCATAGGCGCCAAACGAGAAAAAGTGATCCAGCTTGGCGTGACGGAGCTTGCTCCACGCCGTGGCGCGGATGTTGCCGGTAACGAGACCGAGCTGGACGCCGCGGCCGCAGAGGCGTTCAAGAAAAGTCGCAACTCCGGGGTAGACATGCGGCGGCGTCGCGGCGAGCGCGGCATCGATCTCCTTCGATAATTCAAAGAAGAAATGTTCCTCGTGTGCAGCCGTATTCAGGATGTTGCAGGCCTGCGTCATGGCGCGCAAGACGCCAGAATCCGTTGCACCGACGAAATTGAGTTGTTCGATGTAGGGATAGGGCTGGTTATAGGCGGCGCGGAATGCGCGGTCAAAGGCGGGCCTGCCGACGCCCTTTGCATGCAGCAACGTACCGTCGATGTCGAATAAAATTGCGGTTTTCATGGGAATGCTCATTAAAATCGTCAGTATACCAAGAAGCGAATCGGGGCGGAATCGTAAAAAATCCGAAAAAAGCAGGAATATTTTCTAAGTTAGCACTTGCAGATAGGTAGGTGTTATGTTAAATTGTGTGTCCATTTATTTCCAATTGAAGGGAAAGTAGCAGATGCCGACGATTAATCAATTAGTTCGCAAGGGGCGCACCCCGTTGCGCAAGAAGAGCAAATCACCTGCGCTGAAGGCTTGTCCGCAGCGTCGTGGCGTATGTCTGGTCGTGAAGACCCAGACGCCGAAGAAGCCGAACTCCGCGTTGCGTAAGGTCGCACGTGTGCGTTTGACAACAGGTTACGAAGTGACGGCCTATATTCCGGGTGAAGGTCATAACCTGCAAGAACACAGCGTCGTGCTCGTGCGCGGCGGACGTGTAAAGGACTTGCCGGGTGTTCGTTATCACATCGTGCGTGGTTGTTTGGATAGTTTGGGCGTGGCGGGACGTAACCGTAGCCGTTCAAAGTATGGTTTGAAGAAGCCGAAAAAGGCGGAGAAATAAAACATGGCAAGACGGCGTAGAGCAGTAAAGCGGGTCTCTCCAGTTGATCCGAAGTTCAACAGCGAATTGGTCGCACGCGTTGTGCGCGCGTTGATGAAGTGCGGCAAAAAGTCGACTGCAGAGCGTATCGTGTATGGTGCAATCGAAGAGATTCGTGCGAAGGTCGAGGGAAAAGATCCTTTGGAAGTCATGGATACGGCGATTGCCAACATGAAACCGAAAGTTGAAGTGAAGTCTCGTCGCGTGGGCGGTACCACGTATCCAGTTCCTGTGGAGATCCGTCCGGCACGTCAGTTGTCACTGGCATTGCGTTGGATGGCACAGTACGCGGGTACGCGTCGCGGTACACCGATGCCGAAGGCTGTCGCATTGGAATTGGTTGATGCATTCAATAACCAAGGCAATGTGATTAAGAAACGTGACGATGTGCATAAGATGGCTCAGGCGAACAAAGCCTTTGCTCATTATGCCTGGTAACGTTGCTTACGCTCAGCTTCATTGGAATGGAAAAAGGGATGGCTTTCGGGCCATCTCTTTTTTTATTTTGGATCGAGTGTCGGGATACTTCGCGCGGGGCAGGCGCCTCCGCGTATATGACGCATGCTTGCTGATCGGGCGGAGGTGTGTTAAACTTTGCATTTTCATTGACTTAAGGAGCAACTATGGCATCGGAATTATTGAATCAGTTGAACGAAGAGATTAAAAGCGCGATGAAGGCGAAGGAGAGCGCCAAGGTGATGGCGTTGCGCACGCTGCTCGCCGCCGTAAAAGATCAGACGGTGAATGCGGGCGTGGAGCCCACCGACGAAATTTTTGTGACTGTGGTCATCAAGGCGATCAAACAGCGCCAGGACGCGATCGAGCAGTTCAAGGCCGCGAGCCGCGACGACCTGGTTGCGCAGGAACAGGCGCAGATCGACCTCTATCGCGTGTATCAGCCGAAGCAGCTGGAGCGCGCGGAGATCGAGGCGATTGTCAAGCAGGCTATTGCGGAGTCGGGCGCTACGACGAAGAAGGAGATGGGCAAGGTGATGGGACTTGTTGTTCCGCAGACCAAAGGCAAGGCCGATGGTAAGCTTGTCAATCAGGTTGTCCAGTCGTTGCTGGCGTAAGACACGCTTGGAACGTGACTGCCGCGAAACCGTGAAGAGACGACCGCGTAGAACGCGGTACGCGGAAGATCAAAAAAAAGAACCCCATTCATTCTGACGAACGAATGGGGTTTCTCTTTTCCAAGCGATGCGTGGAATTACTTGGCCGCAGGCAGGGTTACCGACTTAGCGGCATCCTTGGCTGCGTCCGTTGCGGACTTGGCCGAAGTCTCTGCTGACTTGACCGCATCTTGGGCTTTCGCTTCCAGCGACTTCGCTGTGGCCTTGGCATCCTCAACAGCTTTCTTCGCCGTGGTTTCGACCTTTTGAGCTGCATCCTTAGCAGCGGCTTCAGCCTGCTTTACAGCGTCCTGGGCTGCTGCGGCTGCCGCAGGTGCGACGCTCGGCTCGAAGATGTTGGTGACCTTGGCCAGGCCCTTCAGCTCTTCCAGATACTTCTGGATTGCTTCGCGCTGGGCATTGCCCTTCAGGTAGTTCGTGACCTGTTCAACGGTCGGCATGGGCTGCGGCTGTTGCGGCTGCTGCTGTTCGACCTTGACGAGAATATGGGACGCCGTTACGGTTTCCGGTTTCGCGGGCTGATCGCCCTTGGCAGGCGCTGCCGGCGATTTCGCGGTCACCTTGATGAGATGGTAGCCGAACTGTGTCTCGACGATGTCGCCGACTTTGCCGACTTCCTGGGAGAACGCGGCATCTTCAAAGGGCTTGACCATGTTGCCACGGGGAAACTCGCCGAGATCGCCACCCTTCTGGCCTGACGGGCAGTCGGAATTGGCTTTTGCGAGTTCAGCGAAATCAGCACCGTCGACGATCTGTTTGCGCAGTCCTTCGATTTTGAGGCGTGCTGCCGCTTTGACGGCATCGAGGTTTTTCAGCTTGGCCGTTGCTTCCTCGAACTTTTTCTGCGCTTCCTCATGATTCTTCTTGGCTTCAGCCATCAGCTTGGCCACTTCGTCAGCCGGTGCCGTGATATTCTTGAAAATGCCGTTTTCGAGGAACTTGCGGATGAGCAGGTTCTCTTCGAATTTCTGGCGCGCGAGCGCTTCGCCGAAGGGCGACTTTTTCAATTCCGCCTCGAGGGAGGTGTTTTGCTTCTTCATCTCAGCGTCAAGCTTGTTGGCTTCGGCCTTGATTTCATCGGCGGACATGGTCACGCCCTTTTTCTTGGCCTCTTGAAGCAGAAGCTGTTCAGGGATGAACGAAGAAGCGATCTGAGGTTCGATCGAATTGCGGGCTGCTTCGATCTGTTCAGCGGGGACTTGGCGCGCAGCAAGGAAGGCGTTGACGAGCGCATCGAGATCTTTGCGGAGCAACTTGGCGTCATTGACTGCTGCGACAACTTCGTTGGGGTTCTTTGCCGACGCAACCGTTGCGGCAGGCGTTGCTGCGGGCTGGGCTGTATCCTTGGCTTCCTCTTTCTTGCATCCGGATGCAAGGACAAGCGCTGAAGCCAGTGTGGTGCAAAACAGTTTTGTGCTGTTCATGTGTATTTGATTCTCCTATCGCAGTCAACCCTGCGTACAGTGTGTGTAAAGCAATTCCATCGCGACACGCCGAGCGTTCGGCGACACATCGAGGTGAAACGCTATAAATATACCAAGAAATCGGGATAAGCCAAGAAGAAGATTAGGCCGCGCTTCATTTTTATTGCTTGACGCGGGTGCGGATTGCGCGGCGCGATGGGGCGCCAGATAGCGCGTGAAGAGTCGATGGGTCGCGTGCGAGAGCGAAATCACGGTTTCGCGCGGATGCGGGGGCGGCGTGTGCGCGCAGAGAAAGCGTCCTGCCGGAAGCGAGAATCGCAGCCATGCGGCGGATTCCGTGTGGCAGTCCGGGCAGAGCGCCCAGTTGGGCAGTAGGCCGAGACTGTTGAGCAGGGTGATTTCGTAGCGTAGCAGCAGGTTGAGCGGTGCGGAGCCCTGCGCCATCTGGTCGAGCGTCCAGGTTAGCGCAGTGTAGAGTTCCGGGTGGGGGTGTCCCGGAGGGAGCGCCCGTGCAGTCAGATCCACGAGGTAAGCGGCGGCTGCAGCCGCGCGCCAGTTGCTGCGCAGGCCGTCGCGCCGCTCGACAGGGAAACATTCGCGGGCCGCATGGATGTGGTCGTGTTCGCGCGTGTAGTAGAGCAGCTCGCAGGTGTAAAAGAGGTCATATTGTCCAAGAAAAGCGCTTTTGGCGCGGCAGGCGCCTTTGACCGAGGTCGTGATACGCCCCTGATCAGGTGTCAGCCACGTGACGATGTGCGACGTTTTCGAGAAGGGGCGGATCTGCAAGACCAGCGCAGGCGTGCGCGTGATAACATCGCGCACAACCGGATCCGGCGCAACAGCATCATTCTGTGTTGCGGTGGTCATCATGCTTCGTTTACTTTTTGCTCTGCGCAAGCGCGGGATGATCGCTGGGCAGGACCGCGCCAGCGGAGATAATTAAGTTCATCGCCGTGCTCACATCCATGTTGGTCTGGATAACGTCGCGTTTCGGGTAGACCAGAAAAAATCCCGAGGTCGGATTGGGCGTTGTGGCAATGAACACATTGACACATTCGAGCGGTTTCCCCGCTTCGTCGAGAATTTTGTCCGAGATGATCGTGGGCGTTTCGGCAGTGACCAGCGCGATCGCATAGGCATTGG
>CAZMLC010000118.1:0-6205 GCA_964567125.1 uncultured Akkermansia sp. | reverse complement strand
TCAGGGCCCGGAAAACGTATTTTCGACTTCATTTTGCGTAATTAATACAGTAAACTAAAGACTTTTAAAACTTATGTGAGAGAAGTTGTCATGTCCTACGCAAAAATTACTGTTCCCTCTTCTGGTTCTGCGATCACGATGGGAGCCAACGGCACGTTGAATGTCCCGGATCAGCCGATTATCCCGTTTATTGAGGGCGATGGCATTGGCGCGGATATCACCAAAGCCGCGATGACGGTCTGGAACGCCGCAGTCGAGGCTGCGTATGGCAAGACGCGCAAGATCGCCTGGATGGAGGTCTATGCGGGCGAGAAAGCCAATGCGGTCTACGGCCCGAACACCTGGCTGCCGCAGGAGACGCTGGCGGCCTGCCGCGACTATGTCGTTTCGGTCAAGGGTCCGCTCACCACACCCGTCGGCGGCGGTATCCGTTCCATCAACGTGGCCATGCGCCAGGAGCTCGACCTCTATGTCTGCCTGCGCCCCGTGCGCTGGTTCAAGGGTGTACCTTCGCCCGTCAAGCGCCCGGAGCTGACCGACATGGTGATTTTCCGCGAAAACACCGAGGATATCTATGCCGGCATCGAGTGGTTCAGCAAGACGCCGGAAGCGCAGAAGATCATCGCCTTCCTCCAGAAGGAAATGGGCGTGAAGAAGATCCGCTTCCCGGAGAGTTCCTCGATCGGCATCAAGCCCGTCTCCAGCGAAGGTTCAAAGCGTCTGATCAAGGCCGCGATCGACTATGCCATTGCCAATGACCGCGCAAGCGTCACGCTCGTGCACAAGGGCAACATCATGAAATTCACGGAGGGCGGGTTCCGCGACTGGGGCTATGAACTGGCGCGCGAAGCATACGGCGCGACGCTGATCGACAAAGGACCCTGGTGCACCTTCAAGAATCCGAAGACCGGACGCGACATCATCGTCAAGGACTGCATCGCCGATGCCTTCCTGCAGCAGATCCTTACCCGGCCGGCGGACTATGATGTGATCGCGACGCTGAATCTCAACGGCGACTATGTCTCGGATGCGCTCGCAGCCTGTGTCGGCGGTATCGGTATCGCTCCCGGCGGCAACATCAACTACACCACGGGCGTCGCCTGCTTTGAAGCGACCCACGGCACGGCGCCGAAGTATGCCAACCTCGACAAGGTCAACCCCGGTTCGCTCATCCTCTCGGGCGAGATGATGCTCCGCTACATGGGCTGGACAGAGGCCGCGGACAAGATCATCCAAGCCATGGATGCGGTGATTGCCGCGAAGACCGTGACGTACGATTTCGCACGTCTGATGGAAGGTGCCACGGAAATCTCGTGTAGCGCCTTCGGCAATGCACTTGCCGCAGCTATGAAATAAACCTCCACCTTGTTCCCAGCCGTATCATCATGCCGCCTGCCACCTATACTTGGAAGGAGGCCGCGTCCCGCCTCAGGGCGCTGGATACGGCATGGGACAATGCAACATCGCGCCAAGAGCATCTTGTGGCCTGTCGCGACTGGATGGAACAACAGACGCATCTGCCACGCCTCGTTGCGCTGGCACGGTTGCTGACACCTACGGTGACGCGCCAGCAATTCTGGAGCGTGCTTGTCCCCGTCGAACGCGAAGTGGCCAAGCAGCGCATTACGGATATCGACATTCTCGACGCCGACCTTCCGCCTGAGGCCGCACACCCCGCACCGCACCTTCCGCTTACGGTGGTCGTGGATTCGCTGCGCTCAGCGTTTAACGTGGGCGGGCTCTTTCGGACCGCCGAATGCTTCGGTGTCCGCGAACTTGTGCTCTGCGGTTATACGCCGCTCCCCGACCATCCGCAGGTGGCGCGCGCCGCACTCGGCACGGAGTTGCTCGTGGCCTGGCAGCAGCAGGAGGATATCCGCGTCGCGCTGGCGGATCTCCAGGCGCGCAACATTCCCTGCATCGCGCTGGAGACCGTGGCAGGCGCCCCGGCTGCCACCGCATTCGCCTGGCGCTTTCCCTGTGCGCTGATCGTGGGCAATGAACGCTTCGGTATTGATCCTGAAATCGTCGCCCGCTGCGACGGTATTGTACGCATCCCTCTTTTCGGCCGAAAAAATTCGCTGAATGTCGTCAGTGCCTTCGCGCTCGCTGCCGATGCGATCCGGCGCGCCTGGGATGCAGTACCGTAAGGGGATTGTCAATTGCTGATTCTACACATAACCTGGCATGCTGGACGTTGCTATGCCTGGGGCGAGCAACGCCTTCACTGGTCTGTGCCTGCTGCTCAGACACCCCATCCGTATTCGCCTTTCAGCGCGGATGAAGCAACGATCCTCACGGCCCTTGCCCGCATCCTGACGCACACCACGCCGGATCCTTCAGACCGGACGATGTTGACGCTTTACCTGCCCGCGCAGCACTACACAGCGGCCGGCGCAACGCACTGCATCCCGATTCCCTCGCAGCCTTTTCTTCTCTCCGGCGAGGAGTCTACAGCGGTTGCACCGCTCGCGGAGCCGCAGCCCTTCTGCGTACCGGCCATCGGCTGTTCCTGGCCTGTGCTGCTGGAGCTGGTGGCCCAGCCGCGCGAATATCGCCTGGCGCCGAATCTCTTCGCCGGACATGACCTGTTGCGGCTCAGCGAACTCTTCCGCTATGCGGGCTCGCTGGTCGCACGCGGACGCTATCTGCCCGGCATCCGCTTCGCGCAGCACGGCGAACGCACAATCGCCGAAGCGCGCTGGCAGCCCTGTTTCGATTTTGAAGAGAATGGCCGTCTGAATGAACTCGTAGCACGCATGCCTAGCGCCCTCTTCGCGACGCAGGCAACGCCCCATCGTGAGGAGCAAACCGAAGTCGTTCTCGAAACGTGGATCGACTGGATCGTGCGCTCCAGCGTGGTCACCATGCTCTCGCGCGCGCAAGCTGAGCGCGGCCAGTTCTATAGCGTCCATGACGCCTGGTTCGCGGCGCTGCGCGGCGCCTCGCCCACGATACGCTGGGATAATGCCGCGGAACTTGACGCTCTGTACGCCTCGATTACCGCGTGGCGCAGCCCGATTGCTGCGACGCGATCGAGCGATGAGCGTCCCGCATTCACGCTGCACATGCCGCAGACCCCCGACACGCCGTGGTTCCTCGAAATCCTGGCACCGCAGAACGTGCAGCATTTCACCCAGACCTTCCTGCTCGTGCTGGGTCAGGCCGCGCTGATCTTCCCCGTACTCGGCACGGCGCATCTCTATCCGCAAGGGTTCGGCTGCCAGCTGGAACCGAGCGAAGCACACCTCTTCTTGACGCATGCGGCAGCGCTGCTGCGTGCCGCAGGCTTCGTCGTTGATATTCCGGAAACGTGGGCCACGGGCATGCCAGCAGGTCTTACGCTCAGCGCGGATGTTACGCCGCTGGATCAACTGCCGGAAGATCCGAACAGCGTCGCAACCGATGCCCGCGTCGCGATTCACTGGAATGTCACCTGCAACGGCGAAGTCCTTTCACAGGAGGAGATCAACACATTGCTGCATGCGGAATCACCGCTGGTCTTCTTCCGTGGCACCTGGATGACGATCGATCCCACGCAGCTGCAGCATGCGCTGCGGATCAGCAAACATCATACGGACAGCACGGAGACCGCACTCGATGCCATCCAGCTTTCGCTCGGCACCAGCGGACTTCGCCACGGCCTTGCCGTCACCTCCGTGCGCGGACACGGCTGGGTCGAAGCGCTTCTCAATCGGCTCTCGGGGTCTCCACAGGCCTTTGAGACAACGCCCGTACCTTCGGACTTTCACGGTGAACTGCGACCTTACCAGCACCGCGGATTTAGCTGGCTTGTCTATTTGCGCAGCTGCGGGCTCGGAGCCTGCCTTGCGGATGACATGGGTCTCGGCAAGACTGTTCAAGCCCTCGCCTTCCTGCTCCATTGCAAAGCGCACGCGCAGGAACACAAACCGACATTGATCGTGGGGCCGCTTTCGATTCTGGGAAACTGGATGCACGAAGCCGCGCGCTTTGCGCCGACGCTCGCCTGCCACCTGCATCACGGGGCATGGCGCTGGCATGGCGACTCCTTTGCCCGCGAGATGCAGCACTATGACGTGGTGATCACCAGCTATGCGATGCTGCATCGCGATTACGCGGATCTGCGCAAAGTCAACTGGTCGTGCATCATCCTCGACGAAGCGCAGAACATCAAGAACCCCGATACGCGTCAGTCACAGGTAGCGCGTGCACTGCCTGCGGATTACCGCATTGCCCTGACCGGCACGCCGATTGAGAATCACGTGGGCGAAGTCTGGTCGCTGATGGACTTCCTCAATCCCGGCATGCTCGGTAAACGCGCCGCCTTCCGCGAAGCCTTTTTCCGTCCCATCCAGACAGGAACCGATCCCGGTGCCCGCACGCGCCTGCGTCGCGTCACGGCGCCCTTTATTCTCCGGCGCGTCAAGACCGACCGGACAATCATCCAGGATCTTCCCGAAAAGATTGAAAACCGCGTCTACTGCCCGCTTACGCCAGAGCAAATCGAACTTTATCAGGACGAACTCGCCTCCTTCCGCCGCGCCGTGGCGGAGAGCCAAGGCATTCAGCGCCGCGGCCTGATTCTCGCTGTGCTCACGCGGCTAAAACAGATCTGCAACCATCCCAGCCACTATCTCAAAGAGGCGCAGGATCCAGACCGCGACCATAAACTGCTTGCCGATGATTTCTCCGCGCGTTCCGGCAAGTTGACGCGCCTTGTGGATCAGCTGGAGGAGATCTTCGAGAACAACGAGAGTGCGTTGATCTTCACACAATATGCGCAGATGGGTGAACTCCTCGCGCAGCACCTCTGCCAGACCTTCGGGTGCGAAGTCCCCTTCCTGCACGGCGGCGTTCAGCGCAAAGCGCGCGAGGAGATGATCAAAAAGTTCCAAGCCTCGAAGCAGCCCATGGTTTTTGTCCTTTCGCTGAAGGCCGGCGGAACCGGCTTAAACCTGACGCGCGCCTCGCACGTCTTCCACTATGACCGCTGGTGGAACCCTGCGGTTGAAAACCAAGCCACCGACCGCGCCTTCCGTATCGGGCAGGACAAGCGCGTCGTGGTGCATAAGTTCATCTGTAACGGCACATTGGAAGATCGTATCGACGCCTTGATTGAGAGTAAGAGCAGCCTCGCCGCTGAGATCATCACGCAGGGCGAACACGCCCTGACGGAACTCTCCGATGACGCCCTGCAAGAACTGCTCTCGTTGCGCGAGGACATCGCGGCGGAGCAACGCTAACACCCATGAGTAAACGGAAAACATTCAGAATTCGCACACCGCTCGCTGTTCGCGGCGGCATTCGTGCGCAGAGCGCCTATGCCGGCCCTTTCCGCGTCTGGTGGAGTCGCCGCTGGCTCGAAGCGCTCGAACGTTTCCGGCTCGGCGCGCGCTTGGGCCGCGGGCGCAGCTATGCGGCCAGCGGACAGGTCTCGGATCTGCAGATCGAACCGGGCAAGGTCACCGCGCAAGTGCAGGGCGGCTCCAAGGACCCCTACCGGTGTGAGATCACCTTTTCAACCTTGCCTGAAGCCAGCTACACGCGCGTCATGAAAAAGATCCACAGTGAGCCCATGTGGATCTCCCGTCTTTTTGTCGGTGACCTGCCGGCAGAAATCGAAGCCCTCTTCGAGACCGAGCGTGTACCGCTCTTCCCGCGCAAAAATAGCGATGTGGCGAGCACGTGCAGCTGTCCGGACTGGGCCAACCCCTGCAAGCACCTTGCAGCCATCTACTGCCTCATCGGTGAGGCCATTGCACGCGAGCCCCTGCTCTTGCTCGAACTGCGCGGCATCACGCGGCAGGCGCTTGTTCCGACGCAACCTGCGCCGCAGCTCCATGCGCGAACGCAAACATCTAGCGTCGCCGTGGCAACAACACCGCTGACAACGACGCCTGCTGAAGCCTTCTACGGCGCACCGCTCGAACCCTTTGAACAGTATGGCGAAGCGGCCTGTACAAGCGTGCCGGCGCCCCTGCTGCAGCGTCTCGGCCCCATCCGTTTCTGGCGCGGACAGGAACGCTTCGCGGACACGCTTGAGGCGCTCTACACCCGAGCCACCTTGCGCGGCGTCGCGATCTGGACCGGCGAACAGCTCGATTACAACCGGAAAGCCTGACCATGCATCTCACGCCCCTGGATTTTACAAACCGCATTTTGTTGGCACAGGCCCAGGCGATTTACGACAACGCCATTCCGCCGCAGGAACGCTGGAGTTTTG
>CAZMLC010000117.1:0-6207 GCA_964567125.1 uncultured Akkermansia sp. | reverse complement strand
CTCTTCACCGCCAAACCCGGGGGGTATACGACGATTGCCACACCGGATCTGCGGCCTTGCCCCGGAATTCCCTTTGTACTCGGTATGCGTGGCGATGGCACCAATACCTCGGCCAGCGTGAATGGGTTTATCTTCAACACGGTCACGGGGCACCTGGGCCCCAATATTCTCGGTATCGGCGCAAGCGGTCAGAGTGGCGACGGCTGGGCGGGCGACGTGATGGAAGTGATCGCGTATGACCGCGCCTTATCCGTCGCGGAGCGTCAGCAGGTTGAGCGGTATTTGGCTTTAAAGTATGATGCGTTGTCCGCGCATGCCGTGCCTGCGGTCGGGCTGCGTCAATGGTTGCGCGCCGATACGGTCAATGCCGATGTGATGGATGGTTCAGCGCAGCGCGTCTCCAAATGTGAAAATCAGACGGATGCAACCGCCAGCACGGTTGCGATGAACGCGCTTCAAACCGAGACGAATCGCATGCCAGAGAAGGTGGCTTCAGCCGTGAACGGTAAGCCCGCGTTACGATTCGATGCCTCTGCGGGGCAGTTTGATGGACTGAAGACGTATGCGACGTCGATCGGCAAGGCCTATTCGGTCTTTACCGTATATGCGGTGCGCGCGACGAACAGTATGGAACGCATCATTGTTCAGGGCGTAGGCAGTCTTAGCCGACTCAGCATCACGAATGGTCTCGTGTCGCGGCGTGCCAGCGGAATCGTTTCGCAGGTGCTTCCCTGCCAGACCAATACGCCCATGGTAGCAACGCTGATCTGCAATGAGGTGGCCTCCCGGTTTTATGTGAACGGTGTCAACATCACACAAGACGGTGTGCCTGCGGCCGCGTGGGGTGTCGCAGGCGCTGGTGATAACAGCATGATCTACTACGGCGCAGGAACCGCAGATGGTGCGCTCGATCTGCCTTTGGATGGCGATCTGGCCGAAGTCCTCGTCTACGATCGCGTGCTTTCTGATGCGGAGCGTCAGCGCGTTGAGCGTTATCTGGCTGAACGGTATGCGATTCCTGTTGATACCTCCAATGCGCGCGTCTGGTCTGACGGCTTTAGCGGCGTATGGCACTTTACAGGGACGGACCGTCTGGTGCTGGCGGATGCCTCGCCTGCGCAGAATGGCGCGGTGCTGGTCGGACAGCCTGCACCCCAGGCGGAAGATACCTTTGCCGGTCAAGGCTTGCTCTGGAACGCGACGACGCAACTGGGACTGATGCGCACCGCGCCCGCGGCGCGCGTGCAGAGTTTCTCCTTCTGGTCCAAGCAGGCCGCTGCGCCGGCCAGCCAAGCCATTGTCCTGGTCAGCACCAACGAGTTGCCCTATGTCGCGCTCAACAACATCTCCGGCAAGGTGAAGATCGCCACGAACGATGTTGCGTCGCAATGCGCGCCCACCGTCGGTGTCTGGACGCACTATGCGGTTACAGTCAACGCCAACAACAGCGTGCAGGTCTATGGCAACGGTTTGCCGGTAACAACCGTGCCCGATGCGCTGGCCGCGAGCCTGCCGACAAATCAGGTGCTCACCATCGGCCATGCCGCCGCGGTCGCGGATGCAACGAAGACCTTCGCCGGAACGCTCGATGAACTGCGCATAGAGACGGCTCCGCGCAGCGCCGACTGGGTTCGCGCCGCCTATCTGACGCAAGCGCAGAATGAACAGTTCACCCTCTATAACCAGTGGGGATCGGTCCTCCTGCTGCGCTGATACATGGCGCCCTGTAACTCAAGGATTGATCTGGATACCATGCACAGCGTATAAAGCCGTGTAGCAGGAGAGACTCATGACGTTCAGGATCAATGACTGTGCGCAGACGTTCGGACGCAATGGCGTGTGGCGCTACGTATGCGGGCTGCTCGCCGCGTGCGTCTGCGCCTTCAGCGTGCAGGCGCAACCGAACGTTGTTTTTGTCTTTGCCGATCAGTGGCGCGGCCAAGCCACGACCTGGGAAAACGATCCCAACCTGATCGGCAAGACGCCGGTGCTTGATCGCTTGGCCACCGAGAGCCTCTGTTTTAAATATGCGGTTTCCTGCACGCCGGTCTGCACGCCGTATCGCGCTAGCTTGCTGACGGGCCAATATCCATTGAAACATGGTCTCTTCATCAACGATGTGCCGCTGCATACGAACGCGCTCACCCTAGCCAAGGTCTATGCTGCCGCCGGGTACGATACCGCGTATATCGGCAAGTGGCATGTGGACGGACATGGGCGTTCAGCATACATCCCGCAAGAGCGGCGACAGGGCTTTGACTTCTGGAACGTGCTGGAGTGTTCGCACGCGTATACGCATTCGCGGTATTATGCGCAGGACAACCCTGTCCCTCAAACGTGGGAAGGATATGACGCGTTTGCCCAGACGCGCGCGGCGCAGCGGTATATTGCAACGCGCAAGCAGGGCGCTAAGCCGTTCCTGCTGGTCCTCTCCTGGGGGCCTCCGCACAATCCCTATCAGACAGCACCGCAGACCTATGCCGCGCAGTTCGATCCCGCGCGCATCGTGCTGCGCCCGAATGCGACGGATACGCCCGCGATCCGCAAGGATCTGGCCGGATATTACGCGCACATCGCGGCGCTCGATTGCGCGCTGGGCGAGTTGCTCAAGACGCTCGCGGAACAGGGCTTGCGCGACAACACGATCGTCGTCTTCACCTCGGATCATGGCGACATGCTCGGGTCGCATGGCGAGATACGCAAGCAGCGTCCTTGGGATGAATCCATCCGCGTGCCGCTCCTCGTTCGCTATCCGGCGAAGATTCGCGGCGGACGCGTCAGCGAACTGCTGATCAACACGCCGGATCTCATGCCGACCTTGCTGGGTCTCTGCGGAATAAAGGTGCCGGATACCGTGCAAGGAGAGAATTATGCGGCGGTGCTGCGCGGTGAGAGGCCCGAACCGGAAGAGGGCGCTGCGCTGATCGCCTGTTACGCGCCGTTTGGCGAGTGGACCGCCGAAAAGGGCGGACGCGCCTATCGCGGCGTGCGCACGAAACAATACACCTATGTGCGCACGCTTGACGGTCCTTGGCTGCTCTACGATAACGTGAAGGATCCCTATCAGCGCGAGAACCGTATCGCGGATGAGACCTGCCGCGCGGTCCGCGAGAAGCTCGACGCAGAACTGATGCGTCTGCTGGCTAAGACCGGCGATGATTTCCGCCCCGGTATGGACTACATCCGCCGGTGGGGATATCAGGTCGACAAGACGGGCACCGCGCCGCTGAAATAGAAAAAAGGCGCGATGCGTCGCTTGTAGGTTGCGTGTACAGGCCCTGACTTGCTATAACTATACGATACATGTGCGTGTACGTGATCGGTGAATCGTCAAACCGGGGGAATCGCGTGCAAGCGTGCCGGGGAATGGAACCGTCCGCATGCGCTGCGCGGTATGCGTGCAGAACAGGGCGTTCATGTACCGAGGAAGAGGGGAATCATATGGGGATGAAAAGCGTGGTCAGCGCGATGCTGATCGGAAGTCTCGTGGGCTGTGCCTGCGCCGTGCAGGCTGCGCCTGTTGCCAAGGCCAAGAAAAGTCCAGCACCTAAACCGCCATCGTCGGTCGATCTGTCGCTGCTGAAACGCGTCCCTGCAGGGCTCGAGATTGTCTATTGTACCCGTCTTCCGTATCGTGATGGTCACTGGTATGCCAACATCGGATATTACAGTACGAATGAGCTGGACAAAGCCTATTTCGGCAACGGTAAACCCGATCAGAGCGCGCTGTATCGCTACAACGTCGCGACGAAACAGAAACAGGTGATTTTTGATGCACAGGGCGGCAGCGTGCGCGATCCCACCGTGCATTACGATGGCAAGACCATTCTCTTCTCGTACCGTCCTGCCAATACAGACTATTTCAACCTCTACACGATTCAGCCGGATGGAACGGGGATGAAGCAGATCACGCGCGGTCCGTGGGACGATTACGAACCCTGCTGGTTACCCGATGGCGACATCGTCTTTGTCTCCACGCGCTGCAAACGCTGGGTGGGCTGCTGGTTTACGCAGGTCGGCATCCTGCATCGCTGCAAACCGGATGGTTCGAAGATTGTCCAGCTCTCCGCCAGCATTGAGCACGACAATACGCCTGCGGTGCTGCCGGATGGTCGCATTCTCTTTATGCGCTGGGAGTATGTGGATCGTTCGCAGGTGGAATACCATGCGCTGTGGACCATGAATCCCGATGGCACGAGCGTCAATGTCTTTTACGGCAATATGCACTCGTGGACTGTGATGATCGATGGTCAGCCGATTCCCGGTACGCAGGAGATCATCGCCAGCTTTTCGCCGGGCCATGGCCGCAACGAACATCGCGGCATCCCGACCATTGTGTCGCCGCTGCAAGGGCCGGATTGTCTGGAGGCTGCCATCAAGCTCTCAAAAAGCGCGAATTATCACGACCCTATTCCGCTGAACAAAGACCTCTTTATGATGGCGATTGACCGCTCGATTGTGGTCATGGATCGGAACGGCAAGGAGTGCCCGCTCTATGTCGATTCAGAGAGCAACGTCCATGAGCCGCGTCCGTTGCTGCCGCGTCCGCGCGAGGCCGTGTTGGCCTCGCGGACCGCAGACGATGTGGCTGCGACGGGGAAAGCCGAAGGCCAGTTTGTGTTGCAGAACGTCTATATAGGCCGCAACATGGTCGGCATCAAGCCGGGCGACATCAAGAAGCTCCTTGTGCTGGAGGTCTTACCCAAGACGATCAACTTCAGCGGCGGCATGGATCTGACCTCGGCCTCGGGCAGTTTTAACATCGAACGTGTCCTGGGTACTGTTCCCGTGGAGGAAGATGGTAGCGCCTCCTTCATCGTCCCTGCAGGCCGCGCGCTTTTCTTTGTGGCCTTGGATAAAAACGATCGCTCGGTCAAGCGCATGCAGAGCTTCTGCAACGTCATGCCCGGCGAAAGCTTTACCTGCGTTGGCTGTCACGAAGAACGCAACAGCGCGGCAGAGGCCAAGTCCACGCCGGTCACGCTGATGGCGTTGCAGCGCAAGCCTTCTGCCATTGAACCGTTCGCAGGATATCCGGATGTCCTGGATTATCAGCGCGATGTCCAGCCTGTGCTGGATCGCAACTGCGTGCGCTGCCACTCGCCCGAAAAACGTGCGGGCAAGCTGGATCTTTCCGCAGGGATCTCCTTGGGCTTTGCCAGCTCCTACCGTTCTCTGCTGCTCCGCCGCCTCGTGATGGATGGCGAGAACGGCGTGGGTAACCGTGCGCCGCGTACGATCGGCAGCTCGGCAAGTCCGCTGCTCGACTACCTGAGTGGTAAGCACAAGAACGTCAAGGCATCGGAAAAAGATTGGCGGACCGTATGGCTTTGGATTGAATCGGGCTGCCTTTATGCTGGCAGTTGCGCCGCGATCCGTAACACCACGGAGCAGAATTACTACGGCCGTGCGAACAGCCGCGCCATGAGTGGACTCTATACGGTGCTGGGCCGCCGCTGCGCCTCGTGCCATAAGAACACCAAAGAGGCCAACGTCAACGGCATTCCCTTCAACTGGGGCATCCGCAAAGACAAAGAGGCACCGAAATGGGATCGCAAGGGCGGCGTGCATGGTCGATTGACCACCACCAATGATCCGGCTGCGCTTTACGATTCAATGCTGCTGGTCAACATCACGCATCCTGAGAATTCCGCAGTGCTGCGCGTGCCGCTGGCCAAAGCAGCCGGCGGAGCCGAGGGGTGCGGCAAGGCGATCTTCAAGGACACGAACGACCCGGATTACCAGAAGATCCTGGCGGGCATCAAAGAGGCTAACGCGCTCTATGCTGCGCAGCCTGCCTGGGGCATGAAGGGCTGGAAACCGAATAAAGACTACATCCGCGAAATGAAGCGTTACGGCGTTCTTCCGCAAACCTTCGACCTTGAAAAAGATCCCTTTGATCCCTTCGCCGTGGATCAGGCCTACTGGCGTTCACTCTGGCCGGAAAACAATCCCACGCCGCAGAGTGTCAGCAGCAAATAACAAAAACGCGCATCATCCAGAGTCTCTGTTGATTGCAACGATCAGCGGAGGCTTTGGATCGGATAGGCGCTGATGTGCTCCGCTGGAATGAATGCTCAATTATTGAGCAGATAGTCAATAATCGAAAACAGCCATTGCTTAAATAGACGCTGAATTGACACTACATATGCAGACAACGGGCATTTTATAGGCATTGTCTGATTGGCATGGAATGTGCAAATAGCG
>CAZMLC010000116.1:0-6251 GCA_964567125.1 uncultured Akkermansia sp. | reverse complement strand
CGACCAGCGTATAGAGCAGGTCGCGCGGACGGGTCAGCAGAAATTCGCCGATAATCGTTGGGGCGCTCAGATCAACGAGATCCCAGTTGTTGATGTAGGTTGTGTGCGCCAGATAGAGATCGACTATGGCCTGACGTTCGGACGGCGCGGCTATTTTATACTGTTCGACGAGCAGCAGCAGACCGGCCATGCGCACTTCATGAACGGGATTCTTGAGCAGGCGTGGTACAGCATCGCAGCTCAGCGCACGATGCTGTTGAACGATGCGGCGGATCATGGGGACCGTGAGTCCGATAAAACGATCGCCTTCGCCGTATTGGCCTTTGCCTGTCTTGAAGAAACCTTGCAAGACTTTAGCCTTGTCCGGATTGGCCTCTTGCTGAAGCGCGGTGATGAGCTGTTGTGCGGTCATACTTATTTCAAATGGCGGTCCGCGAAATCGAGGTAACAGTGCCAGTCGTATTCCGTGAGAAAATGCGGGCCCTGGCGCAGATGGTAGCCGATGGAGCCTGTGTGCAGCGGCGTGTTCGCTGCCGGGAAAGCCTGCGCGGTGAAGCCCGTCTTGTTGTAGAGTGTCCAGGCTGGCGCGGCGTGCATGCAGCTGGCGAATTCACCTTCAGGGCCAGCCCAGCGATCCTCGGTTGCGGAGGAGACGTAGAGCAGGCGCGGTGCGACGAGCGCCAGCAGCTGATGCATGTCAAAGGGTGTCTCGTTTTCACGGTGCGCATACGCAGCATAGTTCGGTGTGAACCAGTGCGGGAAGCGCGTGACGAGATGCTCGATGGTTTCGGATTGCGGCAAGGCCTGATGGATGAGCTTGGCGCCGCCGCTGCCGGAACAGCAGCTGATGGTGAGCGCGATGCGCGTGTCCTGAGCACCGGCCCAGAGCGCGGTTTTTCCGCCGCGCGAGAATCCGACGACTGCGATGCGTTTCGCATCAAAGGCCGGTTCGGTTTCGATCCAGTCGATGACGCGGCTGATGGACCAGGCCCAGATGGAGATCGCGCTGAATGGCGCGGTGGCAGAGTCGTTGGTCTGTTTCCACGTTTTGGACTTCCAGGCGAAGAAGGCCTGAGCATCATCCGGCGCGGCATTGGTGTAGTTGAAGATGAGCGCAGCATAGCCGCGCTTGACGATCTGTTCCGCCGGCCAATAGGAGCAGGGGGTGGCTAGGGATTCATCGTATGTACCCGGATAATTGATGCTCATTTCGAGGAAGACGGGCACGGATTTTGTCGTCTTCGGATAGACCGCCAGCACATCAAATGAGGTGGGCGCGGCATCGGGGAGCGTGTAATGGATGCGGACCTTCTGTTTGCAGGCCGTCCCCTGGAAGGCCTCTGCCACGGCACCCAGACGTTCAAACCGTACGCTCCCGGCTCTGACGCGCGGTGTCTGGCCGAACATGGCATTTTCGAACTGGGCGAGTACCTGCGGCCGCCGTGCGGACTCCCATGCAGCGCGCGTCGGCGCGGAATCCGTAAACAGTGCCGGGATATTTTCCGCGCCACTGTAGAACGCGAATACCGTGCAGGCCAGTGCGCGGCAGAATACGGTTGTGATGCGCATAAAGACTTCCTTATTTTGGCGTCGAGAGTAAGTTGGTGCTCACAATGGTCAACGTGTTGTTGACGGGCCAGCAGGCCCGTTCCTTGCTGGGATAGAGGCCCATTTGCGTAATTGGAAGCGGCGCGAACCCGGCGCTCACGGCCGGCGAATCCGAGGCGAGCCGGAAGTTCATTTTGGCGACGTCGACGAAGTGCGGATCCACATTAACGAGGTTGTTCGTGATCAGCCAGGCATCGGCACTGTAGGGATAGTTTCTGGCATGGTCAACCAGGGGACCTGTGCAGTTCCAGGTGAGGTTCTGACTCACGCGCGTGCGAGTCTGGGGCGGCCGCTGCGTCTGGTTCGTGATGGCGTTTGCCAGCATCAGCAGCTCCGGATATTTGGTCGACCAGGGCGGCTGACTCGGATTGAGGGCGAAGAGGCGTTCAGGCATCTGCGCATGGACGCCGCGCGGCGGGGTGACCGAGGCGGGCGTCAGATAGGTCTGCCAGCCGGAGATGGCAGGATGGCAGTTGACAAAGGCGTTGTTTTCAATCGTGTTGAAATAGGAGGAGAGCGAAATACCTTCCGCGACGTTGACGATCAGATTGTTGCTCATCGTGATGCCGCCGGCGCCGTCGTCGAGCATGATGGCGCGATTGCGCTGTGGGCGGGGATTGTAGATGTCGTGGATGTAGTTGCCGTGGATGACGTTGCCGACGAGCGTCCAGTCGCGTCCCGCGTAGAAGGCGCCCATCTCACCAGATTGGAGGCAGACGCTGTGCACCTCGTTGAAGAGGAACTGATTTTCGCGGCCATAGAAGTGGATGCCGACATGCGGGCCGTTGTGAATCAGATTGTGCGAAAGCGTAAAGCCGCAGCCGTAAATATCAATGGCTGCGCCGTAGGAGAGGCGGAAGCGCGAATAATCGTAGATGTGGTTGTTGTCAAAGATGTGCTTGCAGTGCTTCAGCGTGTTGATCGCACCGGCATTCGCTTCGATGCCGCCATCGTTCAGATGGTAGAGTTCGCAGCCGGCAATGCGATGCGCTTCGCCGTTGCGGAGAGTGATGCCTTTATAGCCGGTGTTGCGGATGATGCTGCGCCGAATCGTGATGTTACGGCCATCGCGCAGCTGGAGCGCTTCGGCACGGCAATTTTCAAAGATAAATCCGTCAAAGATCAGATTGGAGGCGGCGTTGAATTTGAGCAGCTCCAGACCGATGGCGAGTTCCGCGGGGCGGGTGGGCGCACCTTCGGGTGGAAGAAAATAGAGCGTGCCATCGGTGCGGTCCAGATAATATTCTCCGGGATCGCTCAATTCGCAGAGCAAATTGTAGCCGAACCAGAAGCCATTTTTGCGAAAGCCATAGCTGCTACCGGGTTTCTTCTGCTGGATGGTCTGGGTCGCGGGATCAAATTTGGCAAAGGCGATGGCGGCTGAGGCCCAGTCGTGCGCCCACCAGCCTTGTCCGCGCGGATCCTTTTCAGCGGCCCACGTCGAGATGCGCGCATCAGAATAGGTGAAGGTGTCGTTCGTCACCACGCTCGCCACGCGCAAGAAGCCCTGTTTTGGCCAGCGGGGAAGGACCATGCGGGCATCGGCATAAACGAGAAAGGCACCTGATGCTGGTCTGGAGGAGGTTCCCATGGGCTCTTTACCGTAGTCCGTGATTGCGGGGTACTTCTGCTTGAGCGACAGCGTGTAGCGGCCTTTGTCGTCGCGCGTCCAGCCGGCAAGCGGAACGCCGCCGCTGATGCGTACCTCTGCGCCTTTTTCCGCGCGGTAGAGTACAGGCGCTTGTTCGGTACCGGAGTCGAGCGCTGTAAATTCAGTCGGGACGAGTTGCTGGTAACGGCCTTTCATGAAAACGATTTCGCTGCCGGCTTTGCTGCTTTTCAGGCGCAAGGCATTGCGCGCGCCGGTGAGTGTGGCCAGCGGCGCATCCTGCGTGCCGGGGTTGGCATCATTTCCTGAAGGTGCGACATAGAGGACTGCAGCGAGAACAAGTGAACCGAACATGGATACTCCTTATTTGCGGCATACCGTAAAAACCGCATGTGCGTTACTTCATCCAGAGCAGCGTCGCTTTAGGATATTCCGGTTCGAAGACGCGCAGACTGAGATCGTCGATAATGGCCGAGCCATTGGTGAGTGAATGGTCCGTGTCCGTCCCGGTGCGGAAGATGATCATGGCCTGAACGCCGCTCGCATTGGTTGGCGCGATACCCGCGACGGAGAGGTACTTATAGCTGTTTGTGGGGTCTGTGGGTAAGAGCGTGTCCGTGCTGGTTACTGAGGCTCCTTGCACTCCGTTAGTCATCCACCAGATGCGGAGCTCGACTCTTTGTTTTTGCTGGTTGGTGTTGGTGACGAGCGGGTCCGTGGCATTGTGACGGGCGTAACATCCCATGGTGACGAGCCTGCCTGCGATTTTGGGATTCGAGACGTTCTGAAAGACGTTGATGTTGTTCGCTTTGTTTGTCGATTGATCGCCGTTGACCGCGACCTTGAAGCTGTAATTGCCGCTGCGGGGGGTCTCGGTGCTGCGCTGGCCTAAGAAATTGTTGTAGGAGACGCTCCAGTTCGCCGCGGACGTTCCGGTGCCCAATTCGAAATCGGCGTTGACCAGATGGTTTGTCGTGATTGCGTAGACGCCGGAGAGCGTACTGCGTTTGTTGATATTCGTTTGCTGTGAGCCGCCCCAGCGGACTCCGCAACGCAAAGGTCCCTGTGGCGCATCCATGTTGATACGGATGACGACATAATCGCCGGGTTTCGCGCCCTTGTTGTAGAGGCCGTTCAGATAATTCTTCAACTTCAGGGATTGCGCGGCGGAGTTCGTCCAGATCGCTCCATCAACGCTCGTCTGTTTCGCGGTGACGATATTGTCCGCGAGCTTGACGGGCGGATAGTTGTTGAGCAGGATGCGCGTGTCGACATCGTTGGTGCAGAACCACGCGTTGTTTAATGCTGGGGTTGTCTGATAGCCTAAGCCCCATATGTCGATGTTGGCGCTCGGCATGACGCCGGAAAACTCGACAACAGGCAGCGCGAGCGAAACGGAAATCATGGTCTGTTGCGGTAGGGGAAAGAAGGCAATGCCGCTCCAATCCTGCGGTCCGCCGCCGCCGGTGCCGCTGATGAGGTCCGTTGAGGTGCTGATTCCGTTGCTTGTAACGCCGCCGTCGTATTCGTGACTGTAGACCTTGAAACTTTGTTCCGTCGCTGTCGGCGCTAAAGCATCCGCGAGCATCACGCTGAGCTTGGCGCGTTGATCAGGACTGGTCCGATGTGAGCCGCCGAAACGAATGTTTGTAGCATTGGTCATCAAGGCATCGGGATTAATGCGGATCACGGCGTAGTCGCCGGCAACAGCGCCCTTTTGGTAGAGCGATGTGAGAAACGCGGCGAGGTTCGTCTTTTGCGCGGCATTCAGCTGCCAGACCGATCCGGCTGCGGCAGGCTGACCGGCTGTCACCAGATTGTCGGCAATCTTGGTTACAGGCATATTGTTCAGCAGGGTCCGCCCATCGGTGTCGCTGTTCAGTACCCAGGAATTGCTGATGACGGCTGTCTTCATGTAGCCTAAACCCCAGACATCGATATTCGCGTTGGGTAGCGGTCCGTAGTTCTGCGCGACCGTCAAAATCAGATTTGCCGCATCGATGCGATTGGTCGGCAGACGAAACAGGGCCACGCCATTATACGGTGTTGTTGCGGCTGTGCCGACAATCAGGTCCTGCGCGGGAAAGGTGCCTGTCGGGAAAATCGAGCCGTCGGCATCGTCGCTAGGAATTTCGACGGGCAGTCCGATCGGCAAGGATGCTCCGAAGGCGTTGGTGAAAGAGGCGGCCATGTTGCCGCCGAGGCGCGTCAGTTCGTCGGTGGATAAGTGCCAGATATCCGATGGGCGCGTGTAGCCGCGGGTATCGACGTAGGAGCCGCGTGGAAGTACGGACATTTCCATTTGCCGCGCCCGCAGATAATCCACGCACGCCATATCGCGGCCGATGCTGATCAGGTCGGCTAAATAATTCGTGTTGGCGTCGATGATCGCGAGCGTAAAGCGAATATCATTCGTCATGGTCAGATCGGTTTTCAGCTGGGTCAGCATGCTCAGAAAACGATTGGTGTAGGCATCCATGGTGGCATAGCCCGTGGTGTTGCTGCCGGTATCGCTCTCGCCCTGAAACCAGAAAAAACCCTTTAGCACGGGTTCGTCCCCTGCATTCTTAATGGCTTGGATCTGGCTTTGCAATAAGCCCGTTCCCGCGGCGTTGAAGAGGTCGTTGCTGTAGTTGATTTTTCCGCTGGTCGTATACCAGTTCGCCAGCGGTTCTCCGGGATGGTTGGTCCAGACCATCACGAGGCTTGATCCATAACTGGCTTGGAGACCGCTGGCGATCGCTGAACCCCATACGGACTTCGCATTCGACTGGCCTCCGGCAAAAAAGACATTCCGCGTGGCAGCGCTTGCCAGTGACACCATTCCTGCACACATCAGCATCCATACTGCTGTCCGTTTCATGCGATCTCCCCTTACGTTTCGCTACACTCTCGGATTAACATGCAACTCATCCATTCGTTACACACCATCCAATCTATCCTCAAAACCATTATGGTGGTGAAGAGCGGATACCGTCAACTGTAAAAAAAGTTAGCTTCCCTGTTGACCTAATGGTCTTATTGTGCTACACAT
>CAZMLC010000115.1:4888-6269 GCA_964567125.1 uncultured Akkermansia sp. | reverse complement strand
TTTAAAATGTGGTACGAGGCCGGCTGGATCCACACCATCTGCTATGCCACCAGCCGCGACGGACTCCACTGGGAGCGTCCCGCTCTGGATATCAACCCGGGCACCAACCAGGTGCTGCCGCCCGATCTCACGCCCGACTCCTGGACCGTGGTTCCGGACTGGAACGCCGCTGATCCGCTGCAGCGATACAAAATGTTCATGCGTGCGCCTGGCGGCAACATGCCCGGCATCAGCATGACCTCCGCTGACGGCATTCACTGGACCAACCGCGTCGTCACAGGAGAAACAGGAGACCGCAGCACGGCATTCTATAATCCCTTCCGTAAGAAATGGATCTATAGTTTACGTTCCAGTTTTCGTGGCCGTTCGCGCCACTACTGGGAATGCGACGATTTTCTCAAGGGCGCGGCCTGGCCGAAGAACGGTCCCGTGGTCTGGGCTGCAGCGGATCAGGATGACCCCAAAGATCCGGACACCAAACGGACTCCGCAACTTTACAACCTTGATGCCGTGGCCTATGAAAGTCTGATGCTGGGTTTCTTTGAGATCCATCATGGTCCGGAAAATGATGTCTGTGAAAAACAGGGATTACCAAAAATCACTGAGTTGAATTTTTCTTACAGCCGCGACGGTTTCCACTGGTCGCGCCCGGATCGGCGGATCGCCATTCGCGCGGAGCGGCGCGATGTCTGGGATCGCGGCTATGTGCAGTCGCTCGGCAACCTCTGCTGCATCCGCGGCGATACCCTCTGGTTCTACTATTCGGCCTTTCAAGGCGATGCAACCAAGACCAACCGCTTCTGGTTGAAGAACGGCATGTATGATCGCGGCGCCACCGGTATCGCGTTCCTGCGCCGCGATGGCTTCGCGGCCATGGAGGCCGCAGACGAAGGCATGCTGACCACCCGTCCCGTGGTCTTTACCGGCGCGCAGCTCTTTGTCAACGCGGCCTGCGCAAAAGGAGCGTTGAAGATTGAAATTCTCGATCCGTCCGGTGCGCCGATTGCACCCTACACCGCTGAAAACTGCACGCCGATCACAACCGATGCCACTCTGATTCCCGTTACGTGGAAAGGCAGCACCGATCTCTCAGCGCTGCGCAACAAACCCGTCTGCTTCCGCTTTACGGTAACGCGCGGAGCGCTCTATTCGTTTTGGGTCAGCCGGGATGCTTCGGGACGCAGCGATGGCTACGTCGCAGGAGGTGGTCCCGGCTTTACCGGCATGACTGACACTGTCGGCTCCGCGGTACGCGCCGCTGAGCAGAAGATCAACCCCACAGGTGTGGGCTCAATTTTCAGCCAGAACTAAGGAAAACTACTGTGATCACCTCTACCCTTCAAAATACCCGTACGCGCCTTGCGAATGGCGATGTACTCTT
>CAZMLC010000115.1:0-4788 GCA_964567125.1 uncultured Akkermansia sp. | reverse complement strand
GCCGCTGACGCGCAAGCTATCGTCGATGCCGCGCGCTTTGCACCCCAGGGACACCGTGGCGTCTGCCGGTTTGTCCGCGCCGCAAAGTTTTCTGCGCTGCCCCGCGCCGAATATTTTGTCCAGGCCAACGAGGCGCTCATTGTTTTGCAACTCGAAGGGACATCGCTCGCGGAATATGAGAAGATCGCCGACATCCCCGGCGTCGATATTCTCTTTATCGGGCCGTATGATCTTTCGCAAGCGCTCGGAATTCCCGGCGAAATCGAACACCCGCGCGTCCTCGAAGCCATTCGTTCTATCATTGCGATCGCGACGCGTAAAAACAAGATCATCGGCGTGTTTGCTGATTCGCCGGAACAGGCTCAACGCTGGATTGCGGAAGGCGTGCGCTACATCGCCTACTCCGTCGATGTCGGGCTCTTCTACAGCGCCTGCCGCGATACAATGAACACGTTAAAAAGCTTAAAGAAAGCATAAGATCCATGGTTAAATAACAATGCAAAAAATCAAACACCTCCTCTCCATTCTCGGCCCTGGCATCTTTGCAATTGGATACACGATCGGTACGGGCAGCGTGACCTCCATGGCCAAGGCTGGCAGCCAATATGGCTTACAACTCGTCTGGGTTCTTGCACTGAGCTGCCTCTTTTCCGGCATCCTGATGGAGGCCTATGGTCGCCTTGAGGTCGTGACCGGCGAGACCGCGCTCTATGCGATCAAACGCCACCTGCGCTGGGGAAAACCGTTGGCAATACTGATTTTCATTGGCGTGGTCATGGGGCAATACACCTGTCTCGGCAGTATCCTCACCCTCTCCTCCGGTGCGATTTATGAAACGCTCGGCATGTTTTTCCCCAGCCTGCCCAAAAACAATTACGGCGCTGTCCTAGCCATTGCCGTCTTCCTGATCGGCACAATCTACGGCATGCTGATGATCGGACGTTATGCCTTTTTTGAAAAAGTGTTGGCCTTTTTCGTCATGCTCATGGGCATCACGTTCATCATATCCATGTTTGTCGTTTGGCCGTCACCGGAGATCTTAAAGCAGGCGGTTTTGCCGACCATCCCCAACGAACCTGGCGCGTTACTGATGATCGCCGCCTTCGTGGGAACCACCATGGCGGCACCGACCTTTGTTACGCGTCCGTTGCTCCTCAAGGAAAAGGGGCTCACCTGTTCACAGCTTCACGAACAGCGGCTCGACTCCATTGTCTCGGCCACGTTGATGTTTGTCATCAGCGGCGCGATCATGGTCGTGGCCGCTGGCGCGCTCTATGCCCATGGCAAGGACATCGTCAAGATTCTCGACATGGTACATACGCTCGAACCTGTCGCTGGAAAATTTGCCGTCGCCCTCTTCATGGCGGGCACACTCAGCGCCGGACTCTCCTCGATCTTCCCGATCTTGATGGTCGGTCCCCTGCTCGTCTCGGATTATCAGGTCGGTCACATGGAGCCTCGCGCGCGTTCATTCAAAGTGCTTTGCCTGGCTGCCAGCCTTTTCGGACTGATCGTACCGCTGCTGGGACGCAATCCCATCACGATTACCGTCATGGCGCAGATTTCCAACGTCTTTGTCCTACCGTTGACCGTCCTCGTGATTATGCTGCTTTTGAATCGCCGGTCCCTGCTGGGCGACTATCGCGCCGGATTCTGGCTCAATCTCGGCTTGGCCTTTGCCCTCTTCTTCTCCTGCATCATCGCCGTGACCGGCGCGTTGGCGCTGCTCGAACACGTCTGATAACGTTATCCGGAAATCACCGCGACAAAAAATCTGCACCATCGACACAGCACGGAAAAGTGTATACGCTATGTCTCGTCAGGTGCGTTGAGCATTCTGACTACACAAGGAAAACGCACATGAACAAACTGCTGCTGCTCTCCCTTTTCTCCGCATCGTTTCTGACCGCGCAATCGCAACACGAAACGCGCTTTGCGACGATGTCCGCGGAAGCCATCCGCGCCTATGAACGCGAAACGCTACAGCGCGTGGCCGACCTTTCGCTGATTCCGCCAGTGATCAACACCAACCCGCTCCCCAAATATGATTACGATCAGCTCGACTACGGCATGACCATCGGTATTGCACGTACACCGAAAGGCCGGCTCTGGGCCGCCTGGATCGCCGGCGAGGATGGGCCCAAGGCCTTCATGGTGGCAGCCACCAGCGATGACAACGGCGAATCCTGGTCGAAGCCGCGTCTCGTCGTGGATAGTCAGGCGCCGAACCTGCCCCTTCCGCGCAGCGTCATCATCGGCAATTTCTGGACCGCGCCGGATGGCCGGCTCTGGTTCTTCTTTGACCAGACCATGAATCACTACGATGGCCGCCAAGGCGTCTGGGTCTCAATCTGCGACAACCCGGATGCGGACAAACCCGCATGGTCTGCGCCCACGCGCATCAGCCACGGCGCCGTGCTGAATAAACCGACCATCATGAGCACGGGCGAATGGTTCCTGCCGGTGGAGTTCCCGGCCTTCAACGGCATCGGCCCCATGCGTTTTGCCAACACCGAATTGGAACCGATCCGGGGTGCAAATGTCTTCGTCTCCGCGGATCAAGGCAAAACGTGGACGCGCCGCGGCTGCGTGCGCTTCCCGAAACCGGACTGGGATGAACACATGTTCGTGGAACTCAAGAATAACCGCATCTGGATGCTGGCCCGTACAGGGAATGGCGTGATGCAAAGCTTTTCCTCGGATGGAGGCAAGAGCTGGGAGACGCCCTCCTTCCCCGCGTTTAAACATCCGGCGGCACGCTTCCATATCCGCCGCCTCGCCTCCGGCCGCATTCTGCTGGTGAAGCACGGCAAGACCATCGATGCGCATGAAGGTCGCGCACAACTCACCGCGTGGCTCTCCGAGGATGATGGCGCGACGTGGAAGGGCGGCCTCATGCTCGATGAACGCAAAGGCATCTCCTACCCCGATGGTTTCCAAGCTCCGGACGGAACCATTTACATCTCCTATGATCGCAACCGCTCCACCGACGGTGAGATTCTCCTCGCACGTTTCACCGAGGACGACATCCTCGCCGGCAAGCTCATTGGCCCGCAATCCAAACTTCAGATGCTCGTTTCCAAACCGCTCAAACCCCGTAAAAAAAGATAAAACGAAAAGATGCCATATAATCCAGTACGGGCTTGATACATCAAGCCCCTGCAAAGCCCTGCGATGATTGACTCTGCGCGCGATCTTGTCTATTATCTTGGCTAAACAAAATGAAACATGCTGCGATGAGGTCAGGGCTTCATCCACAAGGGGGATATGTATGGTGCGTTCACTATCTGGTGTATTTTTTATGGCTTTTTGCAGTTCGCTCGGAGCTGCTGAACTTCACATTTCGCCGCGCGGCGCGGATACGCAGGCAGGGTCGCGCGAAGCGCCGCTGCTGACGCTGGATAAAGCGCGCCAGCTGGCCCAGACCCTGCGCAAAAGCGCAAGCAATGAGCCCATCACGCTTGTTCTCCATCCCGGCATCCATGTCATTGCCAAGACCGTTGCCTTCACGGCGGCGGATTCCGGAACGCCGCAGGCGCCGCTGCGGATCGTGGCGGAACGCGATGCCGCGACCCCGGATCAGCGCCCGATCCTGGTCGGCGGACAGGTCGTCAGCAACTGGACGAAGAGCACCTTCAACGGACGTGAGGTCTACGAAGCGGATCTGTCTGCGCTGAACCTGAAGACGCCCTTCAAGCAAGTCTATCTCAACGGGAAGCGCCTCGTCTGGGCGCGCTATCCGAACGAAGATCCGAAGCTGCCCTACTCGGGGGGCTGGGCCTATGTCGACGGCGTTCGTCCGCCCATGTACAAGGATATCCCGGATGAACGCACGGATACGGTTGTGCTGCGCGCCCAGGATGTCCACGACTGGTCGAACCCGCAAGAGGGCGAACTCTGCATTTTCCCGCGCTACAACTGGTGGAACCGGATCGAGAAGATCGCATCGTTTGATCCTCAGACGCGTACCTTCACGCTGACGAAGAAGATGCAGTATGCCGCGCGACCGGAAGATCGCTTCTGCCTCATGGGATTGCGCGAGGAACTCGATGCAGCCGGCGAGTGGTACCAGGACGTTGCGCAGCAGAAACTCTACCTCATTCCGCCAACCGGCGCAGACCTCAGCAAAGATGTCGTGACGATCCCGACGGTCAACGATATCGTGTCGTTCAGCAAAGTCAATAACCTCGAACTCTCCGGACTCGAACTCTCCTGCGCGGAACAGCACGCGCTGCGCCTGTTCGACTGCACTGACGTGCGCATTGAAACCTGCTGGATTCACGATCTCGGCTATTTCAGCGGAGCGGCCATCGCCATTGATCGCGGGTCGAACAATGTGGTGCGCGGCTGCGATATCTGGAACATCGGCGGTCATGGCGTGTCCGTCAACGGCGGCGATATGGTCAAACTGCTTCGCAGCAATCATGTGATCGACAATTGCTACATCCATCATGTGGGCCAATTCAATCGCCACGGCATCGGCATTATTTTGGGCGGTGTTGGCGTAACTGCGTCACACAACCTGATCCACGACATGCCCCGCTGCGGCATCTTCCACGGCGGTGCGCTCAACACGCTGGAGTACAACCGCATCCGCCACTGCAACCTCGAAATGGAGGATACGGGCTGCACCTACACCGGCGGTTGGAACGGCGGCTGGCAGACGATCCGCTACAACCACTGCACGGACAGTATCGGATTCAACAACCACGGCAAGTTTTTCGTCTTCGCCTGGGGTATCTACCTCGATGAGAGCGGCTGCGGCAACGATGTCTACGGCAATATCGT
>CAZMLC010000114.1:2019-6351 GCA_964567125.1 uncultured Akkermansia sp. | reverse complement strand
GGTCAGTCCCATCGCCCCGTTCGGATCAACGCGAACCTGCCCGACATCAACAAAGGCCTTGTTGCCCAACGCCCACGTCACATTTGTACCCATCATGCTGGCATACATCACCGACAACTGCGCACTGAGCGCACCGCCGCCCATCCGCAAAGCGACCTGCGCATTGTCATGCCCCATCACGAGGTTGTACTTGGTCTGCGTCGTCATGCTTGAGCTTGTGCCCGAGCGCAGGTTCCATTCGAGCTGATCCCCTGCTTTGCGGCCAAGATACATGGAATATACCGACAAAATACCCCACCCCGGATCAGGCAACCGGAACTCCAACCGTCCCGCATCCATCCGGACCTGATTCACCGGTCCGCTCCCGGTGATGTTGTTCGTCACCGCGACAAGCCCCTGCGTAATGCTGGCGTAAGCGCCCACCGTGGTTGCAACACCGCCCCAGTTCGCTGCATCGTTCCACGCGCCTTCAACGTTTGCAGCCCCTGTCCACATCGCGCGTTGCCCGGCTGTATAGGCGTCCACCTCGGACAAGTAATTATACCGAACGTCATTGGCCGAAAGCGTCCCCGTATGCATCCGCACGCGCGCAATGGCACCTCTGAAAAAATGGGTGTAGGCGCTGTAGTCTTCGCGCAGAATGCCCCCCAATGAGTAGGGACTCGACCCGTCAAATCCCGGATGATCGCCACGCGCACGCGCCCCTGAATATGAGCCATTGAGATAGACGGTAACTACACCGATGGCATTGCGCGTCACCGCGATATGATGCCAGCGATTGGTTGCCGGCTGTTCGCCAAAACTGATATAAATCGGACGGACATCCAACGCCGCATTGCTGGTATCGTAACGGAACGCCATGGTCTTCTTTTCCGTGCTCGTGATATAGCGTGTTCCCGCCAAATAACAGCCGATCGCATTGGTCAAGGCCGGCGCGCAAACCCACGCCTCCATGGAAAAGGCTGTCGTCTTCTGAGTGATCGGCGCCGACGGCAGGACCGAGGCCAGCACACTGTTTGCCGTACCATCGAAAAAAACGGATTTCACACCGAAATAGTTCGTCTTGAACGTCGGGCCAGCACCGGCCACCACATTGGTGAACGTACCCCAGGACGATACCACATCCCCGTCGTTCGCGCTCAGCGTCGCCGCGTCCACGTTGAGCTCCAACGTTCCGGCCACACGTACATCCGCCCAGACCGCGCAGCTGAACAGAAAAACCGCCACACCCGCGACAAATCCTCTACTTCCATATTGTATCATAAGACCTACCTCCAAAAAAATTACACTTCTTTTCAATTTTAGTATAGGAGACGTGCGCTTGTCCAGCCAGCACTGTAAATGCGTAAAAAAATAATCCAAGACAGACATGGACTTTTGCGCCGATGTTTGCTAAGGTATTTAACTCTTTCACCTGATTAAAGGGTGAACAGTAAATTCGTTCAGGCGCTCAAGGCTGACTGCCTGACGGATTTTAACATGAACGTAGAGGAACAAAAAATGCCTACACTGAAGACCAAGAAGTCTGCTACCAAGCGACTCAAAACGTCGGCCACGGGCAAAGTGATGCGCACACAGGCAGGGAAGTCCCATTTGAATGGGTACAAGACCCGCTCGCGCAAACGCAATCTCCGTGGTTCCACCACTGTGGATGTCACCTTCCAAAAAACCGCAGCGCGCATGCTGCAAGGCAACTAAGGAGATTGAGCTATGTCACGTGTTACTAATGCACCGGCATCAAGAGAACGCCGCCGCAGGCGGTTAGAGCTCGCGAAGGGATTCCGCGGCTCACGCAGCAAACTCTTCCGTCAGGCCACTGAAGCGGTCGACCGCGCGCAGCGTCTGGCCACAGAGCATCGCGCGCTTCGCAAACGCGAATTCCGCTCCCTCTGGATCGTCCGTATCAACCTCGCGGTCCGTGCGCAGAATATGACGTACAGCCGCTTCATCGAAGGTCTGACCAAGGCCGGCGTTGAAGTCAACCGCAAGATGCTGTCGGAGATCGCGATCCACGACGAAGCTGGCTTCAAGCAGCTCGTTGAGACAGCCCGCAAGGCGCTTGTCTAAACGCTGTCGCGTTCGCTAAAAAAAAGACCGTTCCTGTTTCAGGAGCGGTCTTTTTTTATGCTTTCTTCTGCCGGCGATCACGCCTTTTTCAACGCGTCATCCAGCAGATCGTAGATCACGGGGTCCTTGAACTTGACTTCGTCCAGAGTCAGCCCCTGCATCTCGTGCGGAAAGACAATCCAATCATCCGTTTCGCGCACGTAGAAATCGGGCCGCAGCGCGGTCTGATTTTTATTCGGTTTCCAATAGACCATCGCCAGCTTCACATCGACGCCCAACGGCAGCAGCTTCTCCAACACCGCCGCAGCCGTATGACCGGAATCAAAAATATCATCAATCACGAGTACCTTCGCCCCGGGCCGCAGGGACGCAAAGACATCCTCCGCACACTCGAAGACCACCTTGCTCGCCCGCGCATTGATGTCCGTATACGATTGACATTTCACAGGTCGATGATTCGGCCGCAAGCCGTGATAGTAAAGAAATTCATGGACCATAACCGCCACGGGCGTCCCCCCGCGCCACAAAGCCAGCAAATCGTCCGGTCTCCATCCCGAATCGAGGATTTTCCTGGCAAGCCTGCAACTGTCGAGCAGATACTCGTTCGCCGACAGATAAAATTTCTGTATCATCCCCTGCTCTCCTTTGTCGATTCTCTATTCTGACACATCCCACGCCGCCATGCAAGCGCCCATCCCCAAGCCTCGGCGCGCAGGCTATCCCGCTGTCTCATTCCTTTGATAATCGCCCCGCCACGAAACCCGTTTCACCTTGGCCGCCATCTGCGGCTCGCTGACCAGATGGAGCCGCCTCAGCAGGTTAAAGGCGTACGTAGGCCATCGGGGTGCGCACCACGCTGGCAGATCGATCAGCAGGGCCGCAGGAGCCTTGACCAACAGACAGGTCATCATCCGATAATACCAGCGCTGGGAATTGTGAGGAACCTGATCCATGGTCTGCGTCATTGGACCGATCTTCAGTCCCTGCGCAGCAGCTTCCTGCGCCATCCAACACAAGGCCTGATCTGAAAGCCCCTGCTCCGCATAACCGCCGCCTACATCGGAGTGAACCCCTGGAAACCATCGGACATGAAAACGACCAGCAGCCCGCCGCTCGTCTAAAATCCACAGCGTAGGACGAAACGGCCAGCGATGCTCGTCGCGTGCAAGCGCATGACTCGCGGCGACAATGATCCGACTCAATTTCGTGTCATGGAACCGGCATCCGAAGAGACGGTCCATGAGCCAGCCCATCACAAGCCCATACGGCGACCCCAAGGCCCCGACCGTGTCCCAAACACCCAGAAAACGAATGGTCTCCTGACCGTGCGCATACTGCTCGCGAAAGGCTTTTGCAGCATGCCCCTTCTCGGGATTCGGATGCCACGCGACGGCCTTGCTCTTGTAACCCGCATAGGCTTCGTCGATGTGACAGATGTGCGCACGCTTCAACAGACCAACATTGTAGATCAAGCCCGCCAGTGAACGCACGCAGAAGGCTCCACGGCTGAAACCGAAAAGGTAAATGTCATCACCGGGTTCGTAGTTGCCGCAAAGAAACCGGTAGCCCTCTTTGATGTTTTGCGAAATGCCCCACCCGAACGCGCCGCCGATCCCGCGCTCGATCCATGACCGCGTGCCCACGCCCGCAACATAATGCACAATCTGAGGCGTTCCGCCCTCTGCATCCTGCTGCGTGGCAGCAAACAGTTTGGCCACATTCGTGGGCGCATTCGATAACTGATTCCACGTCCCATCGCAAAAGAGTATGAGCTTCTTTTTCATACCGCTCAACCTCCTGCACGCGCCGCATACGCGCGCGGACACAAAGCACCCGCATGCGCGTCATGCTCAGGCGGGCAAAATCGCACGAACATCCTGATTAACGCACCATCAACAAGGTCCCCTTGGACTTGAAGACCAGAGCAATCGCATTCTCCTGCAGCTCCAGCTTCGCATAAAAGGCGGTCGAGATCTCGCCTGAAAGAACCCACTGTCCAAGATTGATTTGCGCCGCATCGGCCAGTATCGCAAACGAGAACAGTGTGATGCCCCCGACGGGCGGTTGCCCGTCGGCCAATGCAAACTGAATCGTCAACGGCCCCTCGATCGACAGCGTATCCTGAACCTGCACAGAGGCACCGGCTTGCGCATGATAGACCGTCTGGGCCTGCACAGTCAGGTTGCTGACCGTCAACGTCCCCGTCGGCGCAAGCGTTTGAGCAAGGCGCACCGCACCGCTGCGGATCGCACCCGCACCTGTGAG
>CAZMLC010000114.1:0-1919 GCA_964567125.1 uncultured Akkermansia sp. | reverse complement strand
CCGTCGATCTGGACGCCGCCCGCCTGTAAGGAAACAGATCCCGTAAGCCGCCCCGCGCGCACCACGCCCGCATTGGTCTTGGTCCAGGAACCGCTGATCTCCGCCACCACGGTCTCGCTGCTGCCGATCGTGGACGTGCCGCTCATCTGGACGCTGGCCACCGACTCTGCAACGCTCCCTGCATACGCCCCAGGCTTCCGATTGAACCACTTGTCCGACAAATAGGCCTCCACGTCCAGAATCTCCGCATCCGTCAAAGCCCGCGTGTAGACGATCACCTCGGCCAGACGCTGCCCGCCCGTGCGTTCAAAAAAGCCGCGATCCGCAGCAAAGAGTCCGGCTGTGGTATTGTCGGTCGTGACCAGCGAAATCAACTCGAAACTGCCCCCCAAAGGAGTAGCCGCGCCGTTGACCGCCACGCCGTTGACGCGTGTGCTGCCCTGATACACGCGCGGAGAACCGGACGCGCTGCTCCAGATCCGGCCCAAACGGGTGCTGAAATCAGCACCGCGATGGAAATCACAGGTCGAATTCGTCGCTCCCAGCAGAAACCCGCCGCCCTGCGCGGAGTCGATCACCCAGAAGACGGTCCGGATCGTCGACAGCTGGTTCGACCAGACCAGGAACTTGCCGCTTCCATACGCGCCGAAATCGATCACGCCCTTGCTGTTCAATCCATTCGCGACCCACGTCGGGCGGATACTCGCATTCGTCGCAATGGCCTGGTTCGCGCGGCCATCGGCATCGCGAAGCGCCACTACCGCGGAATCCTCCAACGTCAGCGTCGATAGATCCGAAGCATCCATGCGGAAGGCGATACCGCTCGGCAAGCCCGCCGGACTCGGAATCGGGCGCGTCCCGCCTCCCGTTGCGAAGCTGCCGGACTCGATTTTGACCGCCTGGTTCTGCAAATTCGCCAGAGACCCGACCTTCAGCGATCCCGGGCCCCGTTTGACCAATACGCCCTTGCCGCTGACACGGCCGATCGTCACATCGCCTTCGCCGTAAACCGAAACGCCGAATTCGCCATCCGCCTGCACCGCCAGATCCGTCAGCCCCACGCGGCTGTTGTCCTCCAAGCGATATCCCGGCGCGGGCTGGTTGAACCACTTCTTCATCAGCCACGCCTCAATATCTGCCCGTTCCACCGCACTCAGCGCATTCGTGTAAATCAGCACTTCGCAGAATTTCATGCCGCCTGAACGCCCGGGTTTGGCCTCGACCTTCCAACGATCAACCGCAAATGCAGAGGCCGTTCCCGACCCCCCGCCAGCTGCCACGGCGGAAAAGACCGTCGGCGTGGTCGGCAGCACAAACTGAGTCTGGTCGCTAACCTGCAGACCATTCACATAGATGGGCTGTGCATAGAAGGGACTGTTCGGCTGATAAAAGGCGCGGCCATTGTTGCCGCGATGAAAGGAAACCGGAACCGTTCCCCCTCCAGGATAAGCATTCGCGGAAGCATCGCCCAGCAGAAAGGCGCTCAACGTGCGCGCCAGATAAGGATAGACAATAATCACCGAACGGATCTGCGTGTTGGTGTGATTCCACAGCATCAACCGGCCTGACCCCACACCACCGAAGTCAACCACGGGTTTGCTGTTGAAGCCAGATGCCGAATAGAGCGGATAGGTATCGAGACCGCCCACAGCCGCGACTTCGCGCTGGGCGACCGCCTTCAGCCCGTTGATCGCATAATTGACATCGCGCCATTCGACAACGTTGGTACCGCCATCCAATGTGAACGAAGAGACTACGCTTGCATCGAGGTGGAAATAGGCATTCGTTGTCGGGTCAACCGTCGGCACGGCCACGCTGCCCGGCTCTGTCCCCATCAACTCAATCGTGCCCTCTTTTAAAACCAGCTTGTTGTCCACCAGCGCCTGATTGCGGATAATCGTCTTGCCACCGCCGCTGAT
>CAZMLC010000113.1:0-6372 GCA_964567125.1 uncultured Akkermansia sp. | reverse complement strand
GCGGCGAGGCGAGGGTGATGAGCGCCGAGTTCGACGGGGCCGCCGTGTCCGCGAGTCGGAGGCCGAAGAAGTCCTCGTGCACGCCGTATTGAGACCAGGGGCCGTATGCTTCGGCCCATGCGGGGCGCTCCCACCAGCCGGGGAGGGCGTTGGTGGCGGAGACGAGCGCGACACCGCCCGCGCCGAGGGCGGCGGGCGTGTTGGTCGCGGGCGATGCGGAGGACTGCGCCGGAGGGGCGTAGATCATCTCCATCGCGTCGGGGAGGCTCCCGATCATTTCAAGGACGGGGTTGGTGGGGAACTTGCTTGCCCCGCTGTAGACGGCGGCGGTGACGAGGAGCAGGCCCGCGAGGAATGCGGGGCGCGTGGTGTCGCGTCCGAAGGCGCGGGCGGCATCGAGCCCGGCCCGCGTGAGGGCCGCCAGCCCGGGCGCGGAGACAGCCAGCAGGAGCGCAAGGAGCAGGACGAGGGGCCAGGTGTCGGGCGACGCAACAGGCGCGACAGGACGGTTGGCTGCCTCGATGGCCTGGAGGCAGGCGCGTTCGCTTTCAATCCATGAGGAGGCTTCGGAGGATGCGAGGGCGGCGCAGGCGAGGATCGGAGCGGAAAGGGCGATCAGGATGGTGTGTTTCATGGGCACGCCCTCTACCATATCCGGATGGTTGTGCCGTCGGGGTAGGCCGCGACCTGAAGGGCTTCCTCCCGCTCGCCGAAGCCGCGGGCCTTGAGGCAGGCGATGTCCCACTGCTTCGGGTCGAGAAGCCCGGCGGCGGGGCCGTCGAAGGCGAGCGGCTGGCCGCTGTCGCGGAGTCCGGCGGATGAGATGGAGCCGTCCTTGCGGAAGCGGATGTCGAGGCGGAGCGCCCCGCCCGATGGCGCGGCGGTGTAGCGCGTTCCGAGGCCGGGGCCGCCGAGGACGACCCATGCGCCGCCTTCCCAGGAGAGGACGGCGGTGATCTCCTCGGCGTCGAGCACGGCGTTGGTGTTGACGTCGGAGCCGAAGGAGCAGGTGAGGCGGTTGGAGGCGCTGAGGGCGCCGGAGATGTCGAGCCGCCAGTTGCGTTCCGAGGGCTGCGGCAGGGCGAAGGTGGCGGCGGTCTCGAGGTCGGCGTAAAGGGGCTGGAGGGGGCTGTTCACGGTGAGGCGGTCGGCTGCGGACGCGGAGCAGGCAAGCAGCAGCGCCGCAAGGATGGCGTAGTGAGGGCGGGTTATCGGCTGGTCCGGGCGGAAGCGTCTCGTTCTCATTGTTTCGTCCCCTTTTTATATGCAAAGGGCGCGAACCCCATCCGTGTCCCACCCAGGGCACCGCCAGGCGCCCACAACGAAACACGAGAGTGGAGCCGCGCCACAGGGGCGCGTCCCCACGCAATCTCGCTTCGTTGAAAATACTGAAACAAGCGTTTCAGCTGGCGGTTTTCTGGGGGAAGCTCAATGCGCGAAAGCGCAAAATCACAGGATATCAGGTATGCTCTTTACATCGTGGTTTTTCAGAATCTCCAAACAACGTTAATCAACGTGGTGCACCCTTACCGCAATTGGCGGGGCGTTGCAATTGTAATTTTTACTGGTTTGACGCTTTTAGATCTCATTGTAACCATTCTATAGCGTGAAGATAACCCTGCGCATCAAAAAAACGAGGCTATTTAACACTCTTCTGCACATCGCACAGATTGCTATAGACGCCACCTTGGGCGTAAAGCTCATCGTGACTCCCCTTCTCGATGATGCTTCCCTGATCCATGACCAGGATCGTATCCGCATGTTTCACCGTGCTGAGCCGATGTGCAATCACAAAGACAGTGCGGTTCTCCATCAAACGCGTAATCGCCTCCTGGACCTGCTGCTCGGTCACGGTATCCAGTGCGCTGGTGGCCTCATCCAAAATCAGAATCGGCGGATTCTTCAGAATCGCCCGGGCAATCGCCACGCGCTGCCGTTCGCCGCCGCTCAGCACAAAACCCTTGTCGCCGACAATCCGGTTGTAGCCATCTGGGTGCTGGCTGATGAAGGGATGGGCATTGGCCATCTTGGCCGCCATCTCGACCTGCGCCTGCGTTGCGCCTGCGGTACCATACGCAATGTTGGCGGCAATCGTGGTGTTGAAAAGGATCGTCTCCTGCGTCACCACGCCGATCATCTTGCGCAGATCCTTCATATCCAAATCGCGCAGATCGATGCCATCCATCAGCACGCGGCCTTCCGTGGGATCGTAGAAGCGCGCCAGCAGGTTCGCCAGCGTGGTCTTGCCCGACCCCGTCGAACCCACCACGGCAACAGTTTTGCCGCGCGCCAGGGCAAAGCAGGCGTCTTTCACGATCTGTCGGTCATCGCGATTGTACCAGAAATTGACGTGCTCAAAAACCAGTTCGTTGTCGAACGTCTGCTTGCGCACCGGATTCGCCGCCAGCGGCAGCGCGGTATCCAGATCCAGGAAGGAGAAAATGCGCGTCAAAGCCGCCCGGCCGCTCTCCAGCGACGTCTGAATACGGCCTAGGGATTTCAACGGCTTGTACGCTACAATAAACGGCGTCAGCAAAGGTATAATGTCCGCCAACGTTTTGCCCTTCCAGAAACAGATACAGAGGAAGATCACGGAGAGCATCACCGTCGAAGCCTCCATCAGCGGGGTCACGATCAGGCCGACCCGCACGCTGCGCATCGCGATTTTGACGCATTCCTGATTGGTCGCATAATACTTCTGCTTCTCAGCCTCTTCCGTATGATAGGCCTTGACCACGCGAATCCCGGTCAAGTTTTCCAGCATGTTCGACCCCAATACAGCGCCGCGCTCCATTGCTTGCCGCGCATAGTTGCGGATCTTGCGGCCAATCCAGAAGAGCGGCCCCATGGCTAACGGATACCCGATCAACGCCAGCGCGATCATCTCCAGTAAATCGTTCTGAATCGCGAAATAGATCACAAATCCGATGGATGCCGCCACTTCAAAAGGCGCACGGCACATATCCGAGAAGGTATTGGTGATCACGGTCTGCACGGTTCCGGGATCGCCGTTGCACCGACTCATAATCTGCCCCACATCCATGCGTCCGAAGAATTTCAGCGACTGGTTCTGCAAGTGGCCGAACATCTCGTTGCGCAGATCGCGCACCACGTGCAGGCCAGCCCACTGCAACGCGTAGTCGTTGGCATAGAGCATCAGCAAGCGGAACAGCAGGGCCAGCGGCAGAATCATGAGCATCATCACGAAGAAACTCATGCGCAGCTGTCCGTTATCATCGACCAGCCTGACGCCGAAACGCTTTCCCACCTGATCGACCTGCGCGATGATTTTGGAAAAGCGATCGTCCTTTTTCTGATCGGGTACGGCGGAGGCGGCGGACGCTTTGGGTTGGGATGCAACCGCCGTTGGTTGCGGCGCAGTCGCTTCAGCCGGAGCAACGCTGCTGCCGCTCTGCATCTGCTTCAACGCGGGTTGCAACAGCTGAAAGACCGGCAACCAGGTGCCGCCGACCAGCATGCCCGTGAAAATACCGATGATCAGTACCCACGCATATTTTTTCGAGCGCTTCAGCAAGCGCCGATAGACTTCCCAGGCCGTATATTCTTTATCAAACCACTCGTGCATAAACCCTCTGATTTACACGGTTGGGCAACCGTTGACCGCGCTCACAATGTCGCGGATATTGCGCATGATCGCCAGCGAGACATCGCTCTTGTTCATGGTGTAGATGTGGATACCGCGCACCCCGTTGGTAATCAAATCAATGATCTGATCCGTCGCATAGGCGATGCCCGCCTGTTTCAGCGCATCCGGCGCATCTTTAAACCGATCCAGGATGGTCAGCAGCTTGCGCGGCATGTAGGCGTTCGAAAGTTGAATCATGCGCGAAACCTGCGCATAGTTCGTGACCGGCATGATGCCCGCGATCACCGGCACGTGGATGCCCCTGGACTGCATCCGGTAGAGAAAACTGTAGAGCATGTCGTTATCGAAGAACATCTGCGTGGTCAGAAAATCGCAACCGGCCTCGACCTTGTGCTTCAGATTGTCCAAGTCGCGTTCGCGATCCCCGCTCTCCGGATGACCTTCCGGATAACAGGCACCACCCACGCAGAAGGCCTGTTTGGAATAGGTCTTGATCGCGGCGACCAGATCCGACGCGTGATGGAAATCCGAGACCGCCTCTTCGCGCGGCAAATTGGGCGGCCAGTCACCGCGCAACGCCAGAACATTCTGAATACCATTCGCCGCCAGCGCATCCAGCACGGCATTCACTTTCTGCCGATCCGAACCCACGCAGGTAAAGTGCGCCAACGCCGGAATCTTCGCCTGCGCTTGCGCCTGCGCCGCAATGGCCACGGTGTTCGAGGCCTGCGTGCCGCCGGCGCCGTAGGTGACGCTGACAAAATCCGGAGCCAGTTGCGCCAGCTCCGCAATCGTGGTCAACACTGAATCAAAAGCGGTCTCTTTCTTCGGCGGAAAGACCTCGAACGAAATCGACGCTTTTTTGCGCTGTAGAATGTTTTTAATAGTCATAGGCATTAAAAGTTCGCACCCAGCGAGACGCTCACCATGTGCGCATAGCAATGATCAAAATAAACCGTTCCCAAAGTGGAGTGCATCGCTTCGCTCTGCGACGACTCCATCAGTACAAAGTTGTACCCGACTGTCAGCGTGAACGGCGCCAGCGTATACGCCAGTCCCGTTCCCAGCAGATGGCGGTCCCCCGGCGGCATCATGAAATCAGCCCGCGATTCCTGAATCGGCGACCAGTCATACGTGTAACCGCCCATGACGGTCCACGATGAACTCAACGCATACGATGTACCCAAACCCAGCCGCCAGACATCCTTCCAGTCCTTGCGCGAATTGATTTCATTGCCAGTCGGGCTCGCCGAATTGGGCGGCATGCCCGGCATTTCTAGAATCAGATCGCTATAACTGGACCACCCCGTGTAAATCGCGGAACAGCCGATCTCCCACGCTTCCGTCAGCGTGTAATTCAATCCGCCTTCCCACGAATCCGGCAAGGTCACCAGCGCATCCATGCCGTAGGAGTGGTTGGGCCACCCGCTGCTCGTCCCGCTGGAATCCTCACGCACGCGACTACGATACACCAAACCGGCGTCTAAGTCATCCGTAATGTGATACAACCCGGAAACAACATACCCGTATCCGATGGCTTCGGTCTGGTGTTCGACAGGGAAAGGATACGCCAGTTGCAGCGGCGAATAAATCTGATGGCGGATCGTGGTCTTGGTCCAGATGGCACGCGCACCGGCTGCCACAGAGAAATCCTCCGTCACCTTGAACGCCAGCGAGGGCATCGCCGCAACGCCTTGAAACGAATCGCGCCCGTTGGACGATGAGCGCGTCACAGAAGAGATCCCGTCCCAGTCGAAGCGGTTTGACGTGAAGTCGAGTGGGCGCGATTTCGTCGCCGTGCCGTTCCCGACCGGCACCCAGTCGATATGCTGCTCGCCATTGTTTTCGATCTCCCGTACGATTTCGAGTTTGAAGCTAAAGTCTTCCGTCGCATCAGCCGGGGCGTTGACGATCCTCACGCCGAAGGCGCCGTACTCGCCCAGCGACGGCGAAAAGTTGTAGTCCGTGAACGCCGATTCGGAGAACTCCACACCCCATGTCTTGATGCTGACATACGTCGAGCAATTATAATTCGTCGCAGTTCCCGTACCGGTGAACGAGACAGTGAGCGTGGCAGTTCCGGGGGCTGCCGCCTGCACCTCCAACATCTCCTGCGAGAGTCTGCTATGGCAACGATAATACATCACTTTTCTTTTTGCTGTTCATCTTTTGCTTGAAAAACAGTAGGATCGATCCAGTATTTAATGGCATCGTCGATCCGGTCATCAGAGAGAATACGCTTCTTGTCGAACGAGGGGCAGCTCTCGACAAGGTACATCAGGTCGCTTCGCGCGTCCTCGCGAATGCTTTTATTCGGGGATTGGATCAAATCTGCAAGAAACAAATAATAACTGTTGGCATCGCGTTTTTCACTCCGCAGTTCGCGCAAGTATCCTTTCACCGCATTAAGGTAGTTCGTTGTATTCTCTGGCGTGTCAAGATATCGGATGCTGTCGTTTCCACGAGCGAACTGGCAGATGTTACTTTTAGGCGATGTTTCTTTTCTGAAATTAAATGTACGCTCACTCTTGCCGTAATCCCATTTGGGATTTTCTGCGAGGAACATCAGCACACGGTCGCCGCACCGAGGCGGCCTCTTTATGTTCCACACATTTTGACTCCCTGATTTCGTACGATCTTCCCGGAAAACTTCGTCCGGCCATTGAACCGCGACTTCTATTCTCATGCAAGAATTGGGGCCGAACAGAACATTTTCAATATCAACGGATATCGTGATGTCATTTGCCGACGTAAAGAACATAGAC
>CAZMLC010000112.1:0-6484 GCA_964567125.1 uncultured Akkermansia sp. | reverse complement strand
CTGGCTCACGCTCGGACGAATCATATCCAGCAGCTGCAAAATAGTCGGCTCTGAAATCGGCGGGACGAACAGAACCGTTGACGGCAACGGTCCGCACGCAATGTTTTGAATGCGCGCCCGGGCCACACCTACATCGGGCGAGAACGGCGCCACGCTCCACCAGCCATAGCGCAACTCGTTCGCAATACCCAGTCCCGATGAAAAAGCAGGGCCTCCGTTCACATAGCCATGCGCTCCGTCCCCGCGGATTTCAAGCCGGATGTTGACGGTTCCCGGCGGGCGCAGCCACGCCCGGAAATCGGAGGAGACCATTTCGCCGTTCATCCACGTCTGGATGCGCAGAAATCCTTCATCATCGAACCCGAAGCGGATCATGGCATCAGCACTTCTGCGCGCGTACAACCAGAAGAACCCGACCGACTCATCCAAATTGACGGAGACGAACCCGTCGCGCATGAAATCGGAGCGTTTGAGCCGCAAATACGCCTCGGCCATATCCGAACCTGCGCGCAGCTCAAACCGGCCCCCGACCTCGGAACTGATGCTGTTGCCGAAAGAGATCCAATCATCCGACAGCTTGCCCGTCTTGAACGACTCGAAAACAAGCTTATCCAACGGCAAAAAGTCCATGAACAGCTGGCGCGAGGCGCGGCTCGTCGAGGTACTGGCGATATCGCGAATCAGCGGGAAGAAGACCCCCGCCTCACGGATCGAGAGCAAATCGGAATTCATCAGGACCCGACCAAAACCGAAATGGCTCGTATTGCCCTTGCGCGCCATATCCGCGAAGCCATTTAAGTTCCGGTACCGTTCCAATGGATCAGTCAGCATCCCTTGCAGAATCTGACGCGCCTCGATCTCATCCGGACGCTCAACCACCAGTTTGCGCAAGAGCGTACAGGCCTCTGATAACCGTTTGTTCTCGCGCAACCACTTGGCCTGTTCAATCACAATCGCCGAAACGCCAGGGAAGGTGCGCGCATACAAATTCAACTGCTCAGCCTGTTCGTCTTTGCGTCCCATCTTCTCCAAAAGGCGCGACCGCCGCAACGCCAGATCGACCTGTCCCGGATTGATCGCCAGACTGGTCGTGTAGGACTCCAAGGCATCGTCGTACTGCTTCAACCGGATATACGCATCGCCCTTCAGCGCATGCGGCGACGGCAAGTGCGGACAGAGCACGCTCCACTCCGACCAGGCGGTAATCGCATCCGTATAGCGTCCCTGGGCAAAGGCGTCAAAGCCGCTCTTCCGCAACCGATCCGCCTTCATTTCCGTCGTCTCTTCGGTCCGGCTCATGGAGGTGTTGATCTGATAATACAGTTCAAGGGGGCCACCGCCGCCCTCGTTTTCAACAGGCAGAACAATGCCCTGCCGCGCCCAGGTCAATCCCAACACCGGATGGGTAAAATCGCCCACCAGCAACGCGTTCTTCAGCCGTTCCATCAAATTGCCGGTCGAAGGAATGGACTCCGCCGCGAGCGGCAGCCGGATCACGAGTTTCAAGCCCTCCATGTCCGGCTGGTTATAAAGTTTTAACAACCAATCCGACAGTTGCGACATCTGCGAGACCTGACAGTCTAAGGCATCGACGAAAACGCCCTGCCCTTTCGCATGCCTGACCTCCTGCAAGAGATCCTTCTGCGACAAGGCCTGCAAATAACTGGCATCGCTCACCAAAATACGCGGATACACCGGCGTTGAATTGATCTTCGCGATCGTATCCACCATCTCGACGTCCCAGGTCGGCAAGGTGAAGGAGGCGCTTGAAACCACATGCAGCCAGGGCGGCGCAAGCAGTGAAAACCGATAGGCATTCTCGTGCAGCCAGCTGGCCAGATGCACCGAGTTCCGTCCGATATCCGGCGTCCACGTCACCAGCGTTTGATTCGGTAAAATAACCTTCATCGACGAAACGCGGGCCGAAGCCACGCCCTTTGTCGCATCCCATACACTCACGCCGATCAATCCGGACGAAGGCATGCCCTCGGCTAAGACGCGTCCTCCGAAAAGCATCTTTTTATTCAGCAGCACGTAGATGTTGTTATCGCGCATGCCGAAGAGCAGTGCGCAATCGCTGATCCCCTCATCGGCAACCGTGTCCGAGGCCAGCGTCACGATGTTGCCGCCGCGTGTACGCTGCCGGATCGTGGCGCGTCCAGCCGTATCCAACGAAAAGGCGATATACTCTCCGAATGAGGTACACCGCAGATAGACCGCGAATTGTCCATGCCGCATCTTGAAACGCAGCGAGACAAAGCCGTCGCGGAACAAATCGCTGCCCGCAAGCCAGACCTTGGCACCCGAAGTCTCTTCCGCATCCTGAACGCTCAGCGGGTTACTGCCCGGCACCGCGCGCAACACGAGGTCGCCCTCAAGATTCGTGACCCCGCCCCACTCCTGCACCCAGTCATTGGCGTTGAAATTGATGACGCGCTGATCCTGTTCCACGGAAAACGGCTGCAGATGATCCACATAATCCACCAACGTTTTCGCGCTCCAGCCCGGATTCACCAGCAAGCGATTCAGCCGCGCCATATCCGTGTACTGCGTGTTCAATCCCAGACTGCCTAAAATAAAGCCGCAGGCGTAATTCTGATCCACCAGCTTCAAATTCGTCTCGCGCACCACACGCGCCTCTTCATCGTGCTGGCCATAGTTCCCGTAGGGATAAAAATAGGCGATTGGCGGAGCCCCCGTCTCATTTTTAATATCCGCGATGATCTTGACGTGGTCTCCGCGGATACGGGCGATGAATTCATCAGGCGCTTCGTAGCGATACTGCACAGACTTCCACATCGGGGTCGACAAAAAGGCGTTTTTTTCCCCGTTCGGTCCCGCAGGTATGGCCTGAAAACCATCGTACGACTGCGCCGCGAGATCCCACGTTCCCAGCTTCGTCATGTCGCGCAAGTAAGGCCACAGCAAAGACTGCGCATCCTTTTGCTGGATCGGCTTTGACCAGACTCCCATGACGGCCTTCCACGCGTAGCGATTGAGGATCGAACGCGCCTCAAAATAGGAGCTCTTGCGCGTCTGTTCAAAGGTCAGCAGAATGGCACGGCGCGGCAACAGCTTGCCCTCTTTGTAAAAGGCGCGCACATCCGCCAGATCAATCGCCTGATAGCCGCGCGCAGCAAGCTCCTTGATCTGTTCCTCAAAAACGGGTGTCGGCACATCGTAAAGCCCCATGCGCATACTGTCCGATGAAACACCTGGAAACGCCAGCGCCACAAAGGAGGTCGCATCGCGAACAACCGTCGTCTCAGGCCGCACGTATTTGTGCCGTGTCCAGAGAGCACGCAACGGTGTCCAAAGCGCTACGCAAAGCAACAAGACGCCGAGACAGATCAACCACGTGCGCAGCTGGGAATCCTTACGCTGCGCGATGGGTCGCGCCCACGACTCTTGCGATGAATTCGCCGGTTTATTTGGACCATTACTCATACGCTATCCTCGTGTTCCCCATTTTTTACCCCGAAGAGTGATCAAAGCCCAATAAAGCTGCCAACTGTAAAACACCATGTACGACAGCGTGAAAATCATTCCCGCCCACCACCAGCGCCGTCCCGTCTTAGCAAAAAAATGCAACGACCAGACAGCGGTAATCGCAAACACGCCAACCAGATAGGAAGGTGTGATATATCCCGCCTGGATCGGCGCAATGATCATAGCCTGCACCATAATGAAAGGCTCGACAATCGGCATCCACATCATCGCATACCAGGAAATCGCGGGCACCGGATGCTTGCGCCACATGAAAAGCCCATTCTTCCAGATCTCGCGCAAGTACGAGCGCATCCAGCGCGTCTGCTGCCGTGTATAAACGCTCCACTTTTCCGGTGCAATGGTCGTCGCTAACGCTTCATCATCATAGACGATTTTATAATCGCGCAAAATCAAATTCGTCAGCGAACGATCATCCGCATAGTTGCCGCGCGTACCCCACACGGTTGCGTTGATCCATTCATCCAACACCGACAGCACGCAGACGCGCCGATAGGCCGAAAAACACCCGGGCAGACAGCTTACCGCTCCAAACACGCTCTCCGCCGCCTTCATAATTTTGTAGGAAAAGTAATAACGCACGTCCTGCATCTTGGTCAGCATGTTCACATGCGCATTTTCAACGTCGCAATGGCCGGAGATTCCACCGACGCGCGGATCGATAAACCCTTGCACGATCTTGTTGAGCGAACCGGGAAAAATAAAGGTGTCTGAATCCACGCAGACAATAAACTCGCCGCGCGCAATCAACATCGCGATTCCCCAACCATGACAAAGCCCGCGATTCTTCTCAAAGTCAACAATCACCAGGTTAGGATTGCGCGATTGCGCCTTGCGCATCTCAACCAGCGTGTTGTCCGTTGAGCCGTCGTTGACCGCAATCACCTCCAATTTGTCGCGCGGGTATCCTGAAACGAAAATACGCTCCAGCGTCTGCCGGATCGCATCGCCCTCGTTCATGCACGGCACCAGAATCGTCAGCGTCGGTTCATACTGCTGGTTCTTAGGCGGCACATAAAACGCCGCGATGATGAACCGCGACACCACGAAAATACCGGCAAACAAGGAGTAGATACTGACCATCGGCTGATACCAATAGTTCTCCACGTTGCGCAGCTGCAGAAAGACCGCACTGGCCAACATCGTGACCGCAATACCCGCCATCAGAAAAACCAGCCACATCGGCTGTTTCTGATAAAGATTGCGAATGCGCGATGTCACCTCCTCGCGCGTCGGCACAGGATAGGGTTCCGCAACCTGAAGCTCCGTAGCGGTTACCACCAGCGCTTTGCGACAATAGGGACAAATCGACGGCGGTTGCGTGCCAACCACGTTCACCGAGAGCTTGCAACTCTCGCAGCGGCATTTTTTGCCGTGAACCACCTGTTTTGCCTCTACCTCTTCGCTCACACGCACCCTCCTGCACAAGACACCTCAACACTGCGCACGTCTCCACCCGCGCAGTTTTCAAGGCCGGAACCGCCGAACAGGGGTAAGCCTATCGTTGATTGATGCCTTTTATCAAAAGAACGCATTGTCCAAAAATCCTGCCTAGTTCTTTACAATTCATTAATTTAGCATGCGTCCAATCGATGTGTCGAGTACTTTCCCCCTTTTTTTGAGCGGTTTTCTCCTTTTTCTACCGCACCATCAAGATCGTCCCCGTCATATAGGTCAGACGAACCTCGGTTTCGGTGTACCGCAATGCCCATGGGGCCGTGATCTGCGCTTCTTTGAACGGCCCTGTCAGCGCCCCGGCCTGCACGAGCGTATAGGGCGCAGGACCAGGCGTCTGCGGCAATTCCAGCTGCAGTACGAGATTGGTCAGGCTCAACGCACCGGCAGCGGTCAGCTGATCGCAGCTGTTATCCGCGAAGACGCGCAGCCGCAGCGTTCCGCTCAACTGCGCCTGACCAGGCAGCTGCAGAACGCCCTGCGGTTTCACGGACTGCGTCACCACCAGCGTGCCGTTCGTGATGCTACCCGCACCTTCAACTGCGCGGCACTGCTGCGCGCCACCCGTCAGATCGACTGACGCACCGCTCGCAATACGAATCGTCTGATCCGCAAGGGGCATCGTCCCTCCCCCTGCCGGCTGCAACCATTTTGCCATGAGATAGGCTTCAACGGCCTGCCGTTCATCGCTCCGCAACGCGCGGTCATACACGCGGATCTCCGCAAGGTCGCCCCGGTAGTAACGCCCTGTGTATTGCGACGAGAACCAATAGTCACCGATCGCCGCCAACACGGTCCAGGGCGCCGTCGCGATGCCGCAAAAGAGATGGCCGCGTCCTGCTAAAAAGACATTGGTCCGCAACGCATTGACGTAATATTCCGAACTGTTGTGCGTGAAATCATTGGCATCCGTCCCGATCGTCCGCCACGCGTTCCCCGAAATACGCAGGCCCTTATCTTCCATATTCTTTCCCCATACACCGGCATTGTCCGCAAAAATATCCACCGGTGCAGTGACCACAAAGATCGTCTGCGCATTTGTCACAGCCGTCGCAAGCATGCGCCGGCGCGCACTGTTCATGCCGAAACGGACACCCCCGCGTCCGCCAAAAAGCGTGGCGTCATAGGTCGGGCAAAGCAAGGTCTCGTTTGTCGAAACAAAACTGATCGGACCGCCGTTCGCATCGTTCCACTGCGTCACATAAACCCCGCCCGTGATCACCAGCGAGGACGAATCCGATGCATCAAGACTATAGGCTAATCCCGGTACGTCCGGGGCGGACGAAACCAGACGCAACGTGCCCGATTCAACAGAGAGATCCCCGCACGGCATACGGCTCCCGAGCGTCAGTGCCCCCGCACCGGTCTTGACAATCTGCACCGCACCAGAAATCGCACCGCCAAAGGGATACGACTGCTCCGCGTTGATCTCCATCACCGCAGGACGGCTCAACCGGTTGAAAATGGTCCCTGTGCCGGAAAGGCGCGTCACCGACACCGATGTGCCGCCCAGATCCAGCGA
>CAZMLC010000111.1:0-6582 GCA_964567125.1 uncultured Akkermansia sp. | reverse complement strand
GCGACCTGCGCCGGTTCCGCGCGATCATTGATCGACCAGACTTCAATGCTCTCTTTCTGTTTTTCGCTGGGCACGACAACCACGCTGTTCGGATCGTAAAAACGCTTGGCATGGTAGTGGAGGTGTTTCCATTTGCCGCCATATTCGATGCTCGCCCAGGAGGCGACGGGCCACAGGTCGTTCAATTGCCAGTAGAGCGTGCCCATGCAGCGCGGCTGCAGCGTGCGCCACCACTCGACGGCGGTCTTGATGGCCAGGGCCTGCTGGACCTGCGAGAGGTAAAGCGTGCTCTTAAAGCCCTCCGGGAATCGGAAGTAGCGCGCCATAGTCTCCATGATGCGCGCATTTCCGCCTGTGTTCTTCTGATGGTGCTCAAAGTCTGGGGCAGTCGGATTCAACTGGTCCGCAGAGGCGAAGGTCTTCGCGACTTCGTAGGAGGAGAAGGATTGGAAGCCAAACTCCGAGCAGAAGCGGGGCCGGATCTTATAGAAAGCGGAAAAATCCTTGTTTTCGTGCCAGACGGTCCAATAGTGCATATCGCCGCGGCTGTCATCGTGCCAGCCATCGCTGAAATCGCCCGGACCTGCACAGGGCGAAGAGGGCCAGAAGGTGCGGCTGGGATCATATTTTTCAATGGCGCTGAGCAACGTGGTGCTCAGACGGTCATAGGCGATCAGATACAGATCGCGATTTTTCTTGCTCGGTTCAAACCATGTGAGTGCGCCGATGCATTCGTTATCGCCACACCAGAGCGCGATGCTGGCATGATCGCGGAGACGGCGCAGCTGATGCGCAAGTTCTTCCGAGACTTCGTTAAGAAACGCCTTGTCAGCCGGATAGAGGGAACAGGAGAACATGAAGTCGTGCCAGATGAGAAGGCCGAATTCATCGCACGTTTCGTAAAAGGGATCGAATTCAAACTGGCCGCCGCCCCAGAGTCGGATCATGTTCATGTGCGCATCGCGGGCTGAACCCAGCAGGTCGCGATAAACCTCCGGCGTCTGGCGATTGCGCAGTGCATCGCACGGAATCCAGTCCGCACCTTTGCAGAAGAGATCCACGCCATTGATGCGGAAGGTCATGCTCATGCCGGGGCGCTTGCTGGTGTCGCCAGCATCCGGTTTGTTGACCACTTCAAGGGTGCGAAGGCCCAGCTTGCGCGTCAGCATGCTGGTGTCGACCGTGGCTTTCAACGCGTAGAGATTCTGCTCGCCCATGCCGTTGGGCCACCAGAGTTTCGGATTCTTAATCGTCACGGTGCTGGCAATGGAGTTGACGCCTTTTTTGAGCTGAACCTTTTCCGTCTTGGTGATGTCGCCGAGCGTGACCGTATAGGGAACTTCGCAATCCGTGGCAGCCGTGACGTCTGCCACAACGCGGACGTCGCAGGCGTTGGCTGTGTGCTGCTGCGTGCTGTAGACATAGTCGATCAGGGCGGTATCGTAGCCGATCAGTTCAACGCGGCCGGCAAAGCCGACGCTCATCAGCGCGATGCCCCAATCCCAGCCGCCGTGGCAGATGGGCTTGCGGATGTATTGCAGGTTGCACGCCCCGATCGAGGGGATCGTATAGGGAATCGTTGCAGCGCGTTCGGCACCGACCTTGGTGGCGCTGCGGAAGGTGGCGGCGATGCTGTTTTCACCAGCCTGGAGCGCGGCTTTGACATCAAAGGTGTAGCGCCGGAAGCGGTTGCCGGTCTTGCCGATCTCCTTGCCGTTGAGCGTGATCGTCGCGAAGGTGTCGACATTCTCAAGACGCAAAACAATCGCCTTCTTGTTCAGCAGTTCGGGTGAAACCGTAAAGCGGCGTTCAAGCACCCAGTCTTTGTCCCCGATCCATTGCACCTTCTCCTCGTTGCGTCCGAAGTAAGGGTCCGGGATCTGCTTCGCCGCGAGGAGCGCGCTTTGCACATCACCGGGTACAGCGACCGCAATGACGTTGTTTTTTTGCTCGGTGGTGTAGGCTTTCCAGGTGCCGGCGAGATCGAGCGAGGTGGTTGCCCAGAGCTGGGCTGCGCTGAACAGCCCAAGCGTAAAGAGTGCGTGGCTACAGAGCCGTGATGCGGATGTTGCGTGCATAATAATCCTTCAAACGAATGTTAACGAATGAAGTCAGTATGCCATAAGTCGCCTGAATATTCCACGCTAAGTTTCACGCTACGCAACAGCCCAAACAAAACGGCGTATGAACGCCTGCTTCGCTTGGGCTGCTGTGTATCCGGTTTTTTGCGCCACGGTTTGCGACTAGAGGTTCACCATGAGGTCGGTGATGATGCGCGTAAAGCGCTGCGGGTTCTTCGGCGTGGAACCTTCGCCGATGAGCGCCTGGCCCAGCAGCAGTTCAGCGAAGTCACCCAGCTTCGGGTTCTCACTGTTTTCCGCGAGCAGGCTTTTCATACGCACGATGAGCGGATGTTCCGGGTTCAGTTCCAGAATGCGCTGCTGCGCGGGAACTTCCTGGTTCATGGCGCGCATGATGCGTTCCATGCTGGCGTTCATGGCGTGTTCGTCAGCCACGAGGCAGCAAGCGGAATCTTTTAGACGGGGCGAGAGGCGGACCTCTTTGACATCAGCCTTGAGCTGCGCCTGGATAAAGTCCGTCAGCGCCTTGAAATCACCCGCGGCGGCATCGCGTTTTTTCTTGGCTTCCGCTTTTTCTTCGTCGGTGCCGAGTTCGAGGTCGCCTTTATCAGCAGCCACGAGCTTTTTGCCTTCGAATTCGCCGAGACGCTCGATGATGTAGCTGTCCACGGGATCGACCATGAAGAGAACATCGTAGCCGCGCGCGGTGATCGCTTCGATGTGCGGCGATTGACGCGCGGTGGCGAGGTCTTCCGCGATCAGGTAGTAAATATCCTTCTGCGTCTCGGGCATCGCGGCGATGTAGTCCTTCAGCGCGATGAGTCCGTTGTTCTCGGTCTTCGCGGAGGGATAGAGCATGAGGCCTTTCAGCTTGTCCGCATTGTCCCAGTCAAAGTGCAGACCCTCTTTCAGGATGCGGCCGAAACCGCGGAAGAAGGCTTTGTAGTCGTCAGTCTGATCCTTCTGCATATCGGCCAGCGTGGCGAGCACCTTGCCCGTGATGTTGCTCTTGATCTTGCGGATGACCGCATCGTCCTGCAGCATTTCGCGCGAGACGTTGAGCGGCAGGTCGGACGAGTCGACCACACCCTTGACGAAGCGCAGGTATTCGGGCAGCAGCAGATCAAAATCCGCGCCGATAAAGACGTTGCGGACATAGAGATGCAGCCCATGCTTGGTGTTCGGCATGAGCAGGTCGTAACCCGCCTCCTTGGGGAGAAAGAGCAGCGCCTTGAATTCAACGACACCCTCGACGGACATCGGGATCACCTTGAGCGGCGGATTGTAGTCGTGCGAGATGTGCTTGTAGAATTCGTTGTACTCCTCCTGCGGCACATCGGATTTGTTGCGCTTCCAGAGCGCCTTCATGGTGTTGAGCGGTGCGGCATCCGCAGCTGCCGGTTCGCCCTTTTCGCCGAGGCGGATCGGATAGGCGATGAAATCGGAGTATTTCTTGACGATCTCCTGAATGCGCCACGTGCCGAGGAATTCATCCATGCCTTCGCGCAGTTTGAGCACGATCGAGGTGCCGGGTTTTTCACGGGCTGCATCCTCGATGGTGTAGGAACCGCCTCCGTTGGAGACCCATTTCACCGCTTTCTGGTTCTCGCCGCGCTTGAGGGAGATCACGGTGACTTCATCCGCGACCATAAAGGCGGAGTAGAAGCCGACACCGAACTGACCGATCAGCTCAGGGATATTGGTCTCGCTTTTTTCCTTCATCGCCTGGGTAAAGGCCTTGGTGCCAGAACTGGCGATGATGCCGAGGTTTTTATCCATCTCCTCTTCCGTCATGCCGATACCGTTATCGCTGACGGTGATGGTCTTTTCCTCCTCATCGACGATCAGGTCGATCTTCCATTCCGGGGCATCGGCGATCAGCGCGGCATCGGTCAGACCCGCATACTGCGCGCGGTCGATGGCATCCGAAGCGTTGGAGATCAGTTCGCGCAGGAAGATCTCCTTCTTCGAATAGAGCGAGTGGATGACGAGGTCGAGGACGTGTTGAATTTCAGCTTTGAAGATATGGGTTTTCTTGGCCATTATCGATGACTCCTTGATTCTTGGATGTTAGTTTTTGAAGACGACAAACTTCCGCATCGCGTAGTTGATCATCAACGAACAGAGGATGTTTGCACCAAAGGCGTACGTTGTTTGCACGCCGAGTTTGCTGATCATCACTGTTTGCAGTGCCGCTGCCACAGCAAGGCTGAGCGCAGAGACACCGAAAAAGAGCAGGAATTCAAGCACGATGTGGTGTTTGCCGGGCTTGAAGACAAAGAGGCGGTTGAGCACGTAGCAGAAGATATTCGAGACGACAAAGGCCAGCACGTTGCAGATCAGCGCGTGAATAGCCCGGTCATGCTGTGAAATCGCCTCCACCGTTAATCCCAGCAATTTGACGGTGATGTCATTCGCGGTCAGGCAGGGAAAGAGACGATAGCCGAGGATAAAAAACGTGACGATATGCACGGCTGTGGCCATGCCGCCGACAATGCCGTATTTCAGAAATTGAATCAACGGATGTGTGTCGTGACCGAGGTGCTTTTTCAGTGTTTTGATCATGATTCAATTATCTTTATTTTGGGTAAAATCGTCAAGAGGTGGGCGGTCAGGAGGTCGGGCGTTAATCCCTCTTGCACCATCAGCTCGTGCGTGGAGCCCTGCTGCTGAAAGGCATCGTGCCAGCCGAACCGGTAAACCGGGGTTTTGCTGTTGAGCTGTTCCAGCGCTTCGGTCAGCGCGGAACCGAACCCGCCGATGCGCGTGCCGTTTTCCAGCGTCACGAAGCAGGCTGCATCCGCGCACTGCTGCCCGAGGCAGTCGCTGTCGATGGGTTTGATGAAACGCGCGTTGACAACGCCCACAACATAGTGTGCGGCAGTCAGGCGGGCTGCCACATCGAGCGCGGTCGTGAGCATGTCGCCCAGCGTCCAGATCCAGACAATCCGCGTTGAACCTGCCGGTGGCGCGAGGCGGACATCCGCCTTGCCGTAAGGCAGCGCCGGGATATCAGACTGCGGCGTCAATTCAGGACCGGGATCGCGCGGATAGCGGATCGCGCAGGGGCCGTTGTGGGTACGGGCCGTCTTGAGCATGGCGCAGAGTTCGTGTTCATCCGCGGGCTGCATGAGCGTCAGGTTGGGCAGGCAGCGCAGCATGGGGATATCGAAGACGCCATGATGGGTGGGACCATCGCTGCCGACGACGCCGGCGCGATCGATGCAGAAGGTCACGGGTAGGTTCTGGATGCAGACATCATGCATGACGCAGTCAACGGCGCGTTGCAAAAACGAGGAATAGACCGCGAAGTAGGGACGGAACCCGGATGCGGCCAATCCTGCGGCAAAGACCACGGCATGCGATTCGCAGATACCGACGTCGAAAAAGCGCGTCGGATGTTTTTCGGCAAAAGGCTCAAGGCCGGTTCCTGAACACATGGCGGCCGTGATGGCCATAATCGAGGGATCGTGATTGGCCATCTCGGTCAGCGCTTCGCCGAATGCTTTGGAATAGCCGCGTTTCGGCGCTGTCGGTTCGCAGGCGTCGAGCGTAAAGGGACCGACACCGTGCCAGTGGCTGGGCGCTTCCTCAGCCGGTTCAAAGCCGCGACCTTTTTGCGTAATCACGTGGACGAGCACCGAGCGTTTATCATCGCGCGCGGAACGCAGCGCATTGTTCAACGCGCGGAAGTCGTGGCCGTTGATCGGTCCGATGTAACGCAGACCAAACCCTTCAAAAAAGGTATTGGGAAGCCAGATGCTCTTGATCGCATGTTCGATGCGATGGTAGATGGTACGCAATGGCGAGAGGTGCGCTTTATGGGCCCAGGCTTCAACCGCGGCCTTGATCTGATTGTATTTTGCATTGGTCAGCATGCTGCCGAGACGGCGCGAGAGCGCGCCGACATTGCAGTCAATCGACATCTTGTTATCGTTCAGGATAACGATCACCTTGCTTTGGGTGTCTTCCAGATTGTTCAAGGCTTCGAGTGAAATGCCATTGGTGATGGAGGCATCGCCGATGATGGCGACCACGTGGCTGTTCTCGTTTTTCCGGTCGCGGCCTGCGGCGAAGCCCATGGCGGTCGAGAGCGCAGTACCCGCATGGCCGGCGATACTGGCATCGTAGATGCTTTCATGCGGCTTGGGAAAACCGGAAATGCCGTTGAGTTTGCGTAGCGTATGAAAAAGTTCATAACGTCCGGTCAGCAGTTTCCACGAATAGGACTGGTGGCCGACATCCCAGATGATCTTGTCCGCAGGCGGGGAGAAAATGCGCAGCAATTCAATGGTCAGTTCTACGGCACCGAGGTTCGACGCGAGGTGGCCGCCGTTCTTGCTGACGGTTTTTAAAATGACGTTACGCAACTCCGCGGCCAAGGTTGGAAGCTGTGCTTCCGGCACCTGCTTGACGTGTTCCGGCGAATGAATGTTCTGAAGTAAATTAGACACATATCTATAGTAGCATGAAGGGTAGAGACTTGCAAAAGCAAAGTGAG
>CAZMLC010000110.1:0-6813 GCA_964567125.1 uncultured Akkermansia sp. | reverse complement strand
TATGCAGGGCGCGTTCAACAAAAAAATCGCGCAATCCGCTTAATGAACGCAGCTGCGCTTGCGACGTCTGCATCAGCTCGAGGTGCCGGTTCATCCGCAGCAACACGAGTTCCAGAATCAGCGTGGACTTGCTGCCAAAATGCCAATAAACTGCGCCTTTTGTCAGGCGGATGCGCGAGGCGACATCATCGATGGTTGTCGCAAGATATCCCTTTTTATAAAAGACATCCAATGCGGCATCCAAAATACGCTGCCGCGTCCGCGCGGCCTCTTCTTTTGTTTTTCGAGCCATCGATCCTTCCGGTTATCACGTTACACTACTATACATCCTTTGCGCATCGCTGCAAGCCTGAAAAATCATGTCAATCTGTCGACAATCTCCGGCCAATTCATCACGCGCTGCATAGCTGGCCGGCGATAGTGTTGATTCCATGGACGATGAAAAATCAATGTCTGGCACTGGGGACGAACCGACAGAATGTCGAGCGCGACAGGCGAATCGTCAATCGCCACATCGTAGTGCAAGCGATTGAACTCCCCGAGTGTCAGCAGCGGTGGCATCGCGGATTTCCGGCCATGCTGGCCACGTCCGTACTTATCAACGTAGACAATCGGAAGGTCGCCCAGCGCATACTTTTCCAACCAGTGCACGGTGCCCTCATGGCAGAACGAAGGGCGACCTGTCACGATCTGAACCGAGTGTCCGCGACATACAAGAAGACGTAACGCGGTGTCCGCCCCCTCCGTTAACGTCAGATTCGCGAGAAACTCCGGCGTATGCGCATGTTCCATCAACGCATCCAATTGTTCCGCGGTCAGGTCAAACGATTTTTCCAGCTCAAAATGCTGAATCGCTTCGTAAGGAACCTTGCGACCGAACAAACGATCCGCCAATGCAGACAACGCGCACGCTGTCTCACAAATCACATCGTCAAAATCAACATAAATCACCATATCGAACCGTGCTCAACTGCGTAATTACTTTTTAAAAACAACGGGCAGCAGCTCGCTTAAAAGGCGATTGACACCCTTTCCGCCTTTACGGGGACGGATGAAAACAGGGCATTCGGCATCCGCAAACTCGGCAAGAACCTGAAGGCAGGCACCGCACGGCGTTGCCGGTTGACGCGGCGTCCCCCCGACAACCGCCAGCGCGACAATATCGCGACGGCCTTGGCTGACAGCCTTAAACAGAGCGATGCGCTCCGCGCACACGGTCAACCCGTACGATGCGTTTTCCACGTTGCATCCGGTATAGACCGCGCCGTCTGAAGTGAGGACCGCAGCCCCCACTGGATAGTGCGAATACGGGCAGTACGCCTGTTGCGCAGTTGCGCGTGCCTGCTGAATCAGCAGGTCGCGTACGGCCTGCGGAATTGTCACCTGTTTATCGTCGTGCTCGCTCATCTACGCCATCCTTTCACGCGAACAGGTCGCGGTTATCGATAATCAAGGGCTGCGGTTCCGGTTTCGCATCTGCAAGCTGCACAGCCGCCTGCGCCCGTGCACGGACCGCATCCATGCGCTGTGCATCGCGCGCGCAGAGCCGCATCAGGACTCCGCCCTTCTCGACATACTCACCCTGCTGGACCAGGCCATCAACGCCTGCTGAAAAATCAATCGCATCCGTCACCGACGTGCGTCCGCCGCCCAGCTGCAGAACAATCTTTCCGATTTCACGCGCATCGACGTCATGGACATAGCCTGGCCGTGGCGCGCGCACCTCCACGCAACACGTCGGCTGCGGCAGGGCTTGCGGGTCGTCAATAAAACGCGGATCGCCGCCCTGCGCAACAACCATACGGCGGAAAATATCCAAAGCCGTGCCCGCATCGAGCAAGGCCGTGAGTTGCGCCTGCGCCGTCGTGTAGTCTGGATGGATACCCGCGGTCACGGTCATCGCCGCAGTCAAGGCTATTGTCAGGGCCCGCGTATCGTCGGGTCCGGCGCCCTTCAGCGTTTCAACGGCCTCACGGACCTCAACGGCATTTCCCGCGCTACGTCCCAGAGGTCGATCCATCGCGGTGATCAGCGCGGCGGTCTTGCGCCCCAGCGCACGTCCGACCCGCGTTAAGCTTTCGGCCAGCAGTTGCGCCTGTGCGCGCGTCTGCATAAAGGCTGCACGGCCGCACTTCACATCAAACACCAGCGTTTCAGCACCTTCCGCCAGCTTCTTCGACATGATACTTGCGGTGATCAAGGGAATACAGGGAACCGTTCCCGTAACATCGCGCAACGCGTAGAGCCGTTTATCGGCAGGCGCCAACCGCTCGGTCTGTCCGATAATCGAACAGCCGACAGAATCGATCACAGCGCGGAAGCGGTCAATACTCAGGCGCGTATCATAGCCGGGAATCGACTCCAGTTTGTCGAGCGTTCCACCGGTAATACCGAGTCCTCGTCCGGAAATCATCGGGACCGCCAAGCCTGCGGCCGCTGCGAGCGGCGCAATCATCAGGGAGAGCTTATCCCCGATTCCGCCCGTCGAATGTTTGTCGGCGGTTGGACGCGGCCAGCCTGAAAAATCAATCAAATCCCCGGACCGCATCATCGCATCGGTCAAGGTGGCGGTTTCGCGTTCGTCCATGCCTTTAAAGTAAATCGCCATGGCCAGCGCGGACATCTGATAATCGGGAATCCGCCCCGCCGTAAAGCCGTCAATAAACGCGCGGATTTCAGCGTCGTCTAAAACACCGCCATCGCGCTTTTTCTCAATCACCCACTGCGGGATCATGGTGTGCCTCCTTGTTCGTCGTCCGGAAAGACCATCGCGTCCATATACAAATCGGCAAAACAGGCTTCAGCCGCAAGTTCCACGTGCTGAACGCGGCGCTGAATATCCATGGCGACAGCCTCTTCGCTCTGTGAGAGCAAGGCTCGTTTCGCGCCCGTTAACGCGGCATTGCCGATAAATTTTACACGCGCTAAGGACAATTTCGGCAACAGCCCGATACGCATCGCATGTTCGCGGCGGATATAGTTGCCAAAACCGCCCGCCAACAATACGGCATCTAAATCCGCGACGGTAATTCCGGCTTTGACCAGGAGTGTCTCAACCCCCGCGCGGATAGCGCCTGCGGCCAGTTGCAGCTCGCGCACATCGTGCTGCGTCAGCGTCACCAAAGGAAGGCCGGACGCATCAACCGCGACCACAAAACCACGGTCTGTAACGCGCGCACGGATCAATGCGGGGATGGCGGACGGAAGCACAGCCGGAGCGACAAACGTTCCGCTCGCATCCAGGATGCCCAGCTGGAGCAGAATGGCGACCAGATCGACCAGCGCGGAGCCGCACAATCCGCGGGGCACCATGCCGCCGATCACATGGTAACTCAGCATGTTGTTTTGCCAAAGAACATGATCGATCGCGCCGTCGACAGCACGCATCCCCTGCTGAATGCGCGCGCCCTCAAAGGCTGGTCCTGCGGCGGTTGAAGCTGCAAACAGCTGTCCGTTAGCAAACAGGACGATCTCCCCGTTTGTGCCGATATCGACCATTACGGTGGGTTTCACAAGCGTCAGCGCATTGACAGCCAACAAGCCGGCAACCGTATCGCCGCCGACAAAACCACCGATCTGCGGAAAAACCACAACCTCGGCCTGCGCGGCCGCGTGCAATCCGATTTCGCCGGCACAAACGCGCTGCGTCTCATAAAACGCGGGCATAAAGGGCAATTCGCCTAACGCCGACGGATCAATACCCAAAACGATCTGCTGCATCGTCGTATTGCCCGCCAACACGATCCGGACGACCTGCTCGCCAGAACATGCGGCCTGCTGATACAGCTGTTCAAAAATCCGATTCAACGTCCCGACGACCAAAAGACGCAAGTGCTCCAACTGCGCATAATCCTCACGCACCGCCGCAATGCGGCTCAGCACATCATCGCCGACCTCAATCTGCGCATTCAACTGCGCAGCTGTCGCAACGTCACGGCCTGAAGACAGATCATAGAGAACCCCGACGATAGTGGTCGTACCGATATCGACCGCGATCCCATATGCGCCCGTTGGATAGGCATCGGACACAATGGAAAAGGCTTCGCCGGTCGTCAGCACCTGTCCTGATGAAAAGGGGCCATGCAATACATCGTGCGGGATTTCGACCTCAAGATGATCCGTCACGCACGTAACACACGCCAGACGGACGCCGCGCGCTAATTCGTCGTTGGTCAGACGATGTTCCGAACACGCCGGATCCGTTTTTCCCGCAATGATCCGCACGCGGCATTTGGCACACGTCCCCTTGCCGGCACAGGGCGTATCCAAACGGATTCCGGCACGCTGGGCCGCATCGCGCAACGGTGTGCCGGACTGAACCCAGACACTCCGTTCCAAGGGATGAAATGTGACTTTGAACTGCATAGAAAAAGCAAAAAGGCGGGCCTTTCAGCCCGCCATCAAAGGAACCAACCTCTTACACTGCAGGCGGTGGCACACCATCGGTAGCACGATGCTTCGAACGGCATTCCGTACAGTAGAAGAAGGGCTTATCCCACGTGGTTTCCTCTTCGCGTCCGCACGTATCGCAAACACGGACCTGCTTGCGATGTTCACTGCGGCACGATGAACAGAAGAACTCCGCTCCGGCCCATGTGGTCATCTCCGTGCGTCCGCACGTCTTGCAGACGCGGGATTGCTCCTCACGCACCAGGCGAATCTGCTGCGAATGCTCATCCAGGAAGATCGGAGGAAGATCCTGAATGCCCGGTGTTGTCAACAGCATGGCGCTGGTCAGGAACTTGCCATCGATGTTGTTCATTCCCACGATCTGGACGCGTTTGCCCATTGAACGGACGCGCCGCAGCAAGGGGATGTAATCCGCGTCACCGCCGATAATCGTCGCGACATCGAATGCGCCAGGCACCGATGCATAGTACAACATGGATGACGCCAGAGCCACATTCACCCATTTATCATCTGGACGCGCATGCGGTTCGCGGCGGAAATCAATTTCAAGAATTTCTGTGTCATAGGCGCATTGCAGTGAGAGAAAATCATAAAATGATTTCTGTTTGGATGGATTATATCCCTGCTTGTTCACCGGGATGGTACCAAAGTAATTCGTGCGAACCACATCGACTTCCGTATCCAACAAGTTTGCGATTTGGTGCGCAATAATGTCTGGTATCCGTTTATAATCAATCTCAAAACCGCTTTCTTCGCCCAGTGACTCAAATAAAACCTGACGACTGTGATAGAGCCAACTACCATCTACAAAGATCATTGTTTTGACTGACATGATATTTATCCTTTCGGTTTATTACTGTTTCGACCTACCTAATACCTGTATGCTTCTCCACACTCTCATTATGACATATAGGGTTCATTGTGTCTATACGTGAATTACGTTTTTTTCGATGCCATAACCAGCCGTCGAATGCAAAATCCGACGATCGCCTCCGCGGACCCTGAACGGGAAAATCTATTCTCTGATGATCGGCTTCTCCGTGATTTTTGCACATCCGGCCAACCACCGCATGAAACACGCACTATCATGTTCCGGGAACGGAATTTACGCACGTTTTCGCTTAACGTATCAGAATGGATGTACCGGAAATATCGCTACGCACATTCAACACGCCCATCCCGGAAAACAGCGTGCTGTCGCGGGTAGCGGCCGGACTATCGAGCGAACCATACGTACCGGCGCGTTTGTATATGCCATCCACAAGCAAAAAGCGAACTGTCTCCACGACGCCATTCGTGACGTCGATTTTCGCACCTCCGCCCCCTGCCAGACGAATCGTCGCAGTATCCGCGATCGCCGACCCTGCTGTGTTTTGCAACGACAATGTTCCCGCAGTAAGGATGATGTTTGTGCAGCTTGACCCCAACGCCCCGGCTGCGCCAATCGCAAGCGTTCCACCATTCACGGTGACACTGCCGGAGAGACTGTTGCTCGCCGCTAAAGTCAAGGTCGATGTTGGGGTACCGGCCATCACGAGGTTGATATTCTCTAGAATCCGTCCACCGAAGAGATCGTTCACACCGGCAGTCTGGGCGATCGTCAGAGTACTCATGTCTTTTGCCTGCGTATTGCGGATACTGTTGTTGGGATAAGAGGCATCCGTTCCATATTGGGCGAGCCCTGCGAGCGTCTGATCAAACCCATACAGATCGAATGTCCCATTCCCCGGCGGGGTGCCTGTATTGCCCAGCGTCAGTTTCACCCCTGTTGGCAAGGCATGATCCACACCCAAGCGAACAATACAGCCATATTGGATTTGCTGGTATGAACCCCAAACGTTGCCTGTTGCGCAGAGCCACACAGTGCCGCCGCTGTGGAAATTCATTCCACCTGTGCCCAAATTGATACTGTTGCTGACCACCATCATGCCCGCGTTCGGATTCAACACCAGCATCGGATTGGTGGCAGAGTCAATCCGTTCAATAGGTCCATTGATGATCAAACTTCCGGCTGTTACGCCGATGCGCGCACTGGCACCGAAAATCCGGATCCATCCATTCAAAATGTTTGTTCCCGCATTGTTGCGCAGCGCTCCCGTATACCCATACTGTTCAGCACCGGTCAGATAGAAATTTTCATTCCAGACCAAGGGTGCATTGTTTGCATTCAGTTGCAGCTGTCCGGTCGAATCCGTATAGAGAGGCGACGTTCCGCCTACGCGGTTGATCGTCGTATATCCATTGGTTGACCCGAGAGCATTGGCATTGCTCAATGACAGAATCCCCCCGTTCAGCGTTGTGTTGCCGTCATACGTGCTTGTTCCGGACAACGCAAGGATATTCGTCCCGACTTTATACAGACCCAACGCGCCGCGCGCGGTATTGGCAAACGAAAGTGAACAC
>CAZMLC010000109.1:0-7051 GCA_964567125.1 uncultured Akkermansia sp. | reverse complement strand
AGGAATAATGCCAATGAACATTCGAAAAGCCTCCGCCCACATCGCGTTGCTCGCGATGACCGCGTCCAACCTTCATGCAGCGGGTTTTTCCCTCTACGAGACCAGCGCAAAAGGCGTTGCCGTAGGCGGCGCTAATGTCGGATATACCGGCGATGCCTCCGCGGTGCAAGTCAACCCCGCGAACATGACGCAAGCCCCGGGGACTCAAACCATGTTCGGCATGACCGGGATCATCCCCGGCGGATCGATTGATTTCGGTGATTCATCCGGCAGCCAATTGAAGACGGAATGCTTTATGGTTCCCCATACATATGCCACCTACCAGTTCCTTGAAGATTGGTGGCTCGGCATGGGCATCTACAGCGATTTCGGACTGGGAACTGATTACGATACCGACTGGCCCGGTCGTTTCAATGCGATTGAAACCTCGCTCGAAACCGTGACCTTCAGCCCCACGCTCGCGTACAAGGTGACGGATGACCTTTCGCTCGGCGTCGGCGCGCGCATCATGTACCTCGACTTCTCAACGCGCAAAGCGGTCGCTCGTCCAGCTCCTCCGGGAACGCTCATGGGATACTCCACCACATGCGGCGACACCATGGGATACGGCTGGCTGGCTGGTGCGACCTATAACCTGACTGAAGATTGGACGCTGGGCGCGGTTTACCGCTCGCGCGTCCGTCAGCATGTCACCGATGGCAATGTCTATTACGACAGCGCTTCCCCGACCCCGCCCTACCCGCCCTCGGACCGCGTCGATGCCGAAGCCATCATCGTGCTTCCGTCCTCGGCAACGCTCGGCTCCAACTTCAAGATGCTGGATAATAGGCTTAACCTCGGCACGGCCGTCACCTGGACGGAATGGAGCACTTACGATGCGCTGGATATCAATTTCGCCCGCCCGCTCCTTAACCGCCCCAGCAGCGAAAACATGAAGGACTGGAACGATGCATGGCGCTTCGGTTTTGGCGCAGAATACGCCCTCACCGAACAGTGGTCCCTGCTCGGCGGCTATGTCTTCGACATGTGCCCCATCAGCGAAGAACAGACCGATTTTATGATGCCGTCCGGCAATCGGAACATCTTCAGCACGGGTATCGGATACCAGCGTGAGAACGGCTTCTATGCGACCTTGAGCTATGCCTATCTGATGATGGTTGAAAACACCCGTCTGGTTCACAACAGCTATAACAATACCGATGCGTATGCCACCTTCGCCAACATGGACGCGCATATGATTTCAGCGTCTGTAGGCTGGAACTTCTAAAAAGAAGCTTTTCGCCACATATCAACACGTGCTATGATGCTGCAACGTTTCAACGATTGGGATTTATCATGTCTGCACGTGTTGAAAAAGCAGCGACACTGTTCCGCTCCGGCTTAACCTGTTCCCAGGCCATCGTCGGCGCGTATGGTGATCTTTTCTGCGCCGATACCGAGAGCGCGATCCGCAGCGTCACCGCCCTGGGCGGTGGTTTTGCGCGGATGCGCCAGCTCTGCGGAGCAGTCTCCGGCATGGGAATCCTCGCCAGCCTAAAATACGGGTCAACAGACGGCGCAGACACAGCAGCCAAGAAGCAAACCTATGCAATCACGCAGCAAATGGCACTGGCCTTCCAAAATAAAAACGGCAGTATCGTTTGCGGAGAACTTCTCGGGGTTCACGGGCGCGACACAGAGCCGACGCCTTCTGAACGGACAGAAGCCTATTACACAAAACGACCCTGTGTCGAATATGTGCGCGATGCCGCGGAGATCGTCGAACGCTTCTTGCTGACTGACTCTGTTGATGTGTGAAAACGGAGAAGTAGTTGTCTATGATGCGCGTTTTATTTATGGGTTCGTCGGATGCCTCGGTCCAAGTCCTGCGCGGCTTGCTCAAGTCGCCCCTTTTGAAAATCGTAGGTGTTGTCACCCAGCCCGATCGTCCCTCCGGACGCAAACAGCAGCTTACGCCCTGTGCCTGCAAAGCCTTTGCGCTTGAACAGAAACTGCATCCGCTTATTTGCCCTGAGAAAATTAACGACCCCGCTGTGATCGATCAGATCCGTACCCTCAAACCGGATGTTATCGTCGTGGTTGCATTCGGACAGTTTCTCGGCAAAACCCTCCTGAAACTCCCCCCGCGCGGATGCCTCAACGGCCATTTTTCCCTCTTGCCCCAATATCGCGGAGCCTCCCCAGTCCAAACCGCCATCGCCGCCGGCGAAAAAGAGACCGGCGTCACCGTCATGCAGATGGATCTGGGCATGGACGATGGCGATATCCTCCTCCAGGCGATTGAACCCATCTACTCGGACGACACCTTCGGTTCGCTCATGGACCGTCTCAGCATCCTCTGCGCCGTCGTCATGGTCAAGGCGCTCCGCCTCATGATCAATGGCAAGCTGTCGCGGACGCCCCAAAACCATACTGAGGCCAGCTATGCGCGCAAATTTGAAAAACATGACGGTCTCATCAACTGGAACCTGACCAGCGCGGAGATCGATCGCCATCTGCGCGCCTATGATCCCTGGCCTGGATCATTCACCTTTATGCCGGCCAACTTGACGAAAAAAGGAAGCACAGGTCGACTCAAAATCATCGAAGCGCTTATCCTCAAAGGCGCGGATATCCCGCAGCATTGCGACTGCGATCCCGGCACGGTGTGCAGCTTTGCGCCCATGGGACCGATTGTCGTCACAGGCGATGGCGCACTCTGCTTGACGGTCCTCCAGCCTGAAGGCAGCCGTGCCATGGATGCACATTCGTTCCTCAATGGCCATAAGCTCAAAATCGGCGACCGCTTTGGGGTCTGCTAACGTATGATCCAAAACGTCTCTTTTACAGTCTCCGCCGCAGAAGCAGGTGAACGCCTTGACAGTTTGCTTACCGCCCGCTTTCCGACCTCTTCGCGCGCCTTTTGCCGCTGCGCGATTGAAGAAGGGCATGTCACGATCAATAACGCACCGTGCCTCAAGGGCCTTAAGCTGCGCGCGAACGACACCGTGTGCGTCCAGACGCTCGTGGAACAACAGGACAACCGCGTGCTCCCCGCCCCCGATATGGACGTAACCCTCGTCTATTGCGACGAGGCGTTGATCGCCGCATCCAAGCCTGCCGGTCAGGCTGTCCACCCCAACAGTTGCACGGAACGCGATACCCTGATGAATGGTCTCGTGGCGCGCTACCCTGAACTCGCCGACATCGGCGACCAACCGCTCATGGCCGGCGCCCTTCACCGTATCGACGGTGAGACCTCCGGACTCGTGTTGGCAGCCCGCACGCCTGCCGCATTTCAAAGCCTGCGGAATCAATTCGTCGCGCAATCCGTGCGCAAGATTTACCTCGCACTCGTCGAAGGCCACGTCCAACGCAGCGGCCTGCTCAAGCACAGCCTCGCGCACCATCCTAAGTTTCGGGGCAAAATGGTCGACGCGAAAACACTGACCGCGCCGGACCGCACACTCTATGCGGAAACCGCATACGAACCGCTTGAACGCTTAGGCCCCTATACGCTGCTGAAAATCACGATCTTTACCGGCGTGACTCACCAGATCCGCTGTCAACTCAGCCTCGCAGGATATCCCATCGTCAACGACACGCTCTACGGTGCACGTCCGCTTCCCAACAGCACGCGCCACTATCTCCACGCCGCAGAAGCGCATCTGCTCCATCCGCTGACCGGCGAGCCGCTCATCGTGACGGCACCCCTCACGCCCGATTTCACCGCGCTGATCGCGCAGCTCAAAGGGAACTAAGGGTTTAAAACCACAGCGTCTGGTCGCTGCACGTCTCGACCGCGGAAAGCGCCATCTCCTCTGGCAGCACGCACCCCGGCAAAACAACCGGCTGATCCGCAGAAACGGTGAAAACGCTTTCGCCGTTTTCGCGCTGCACCGCAGCGCTCTCGCCCATCAGATTCTGAATAACCGTCCCTTCCGGAACTTTCGCACGCACGCGGACAATACCGCCATCGCTCCACATCGCGCTCGCAGCGCCCATGCGAAACACATAGACCAGCGTCGAGGTCTTCGCCACGCTGAGCGACTGTACACGCGGTTCACCGGCAGTGAAGGTGCGGCAGACCTGGGCCAAGGCCCGATACGCAGGCTTGGGCGTCAGATCCGCGTAGGTGATACCGAAATTCTCCTCGTTGTAATAGGGATTCCAGCCATCGTTCTTGAAGTTGTACCAGCAGATATTGCAGCTCCCCTTACACCCGATCGCCGACAAATACGAGCGCACCAGATAGGTGGCCTGCTGCCGCTCCGTGGCATTGCCCGGAATCGTCGGCCACCCCATCTCGGTGATCCAGACCGGACGGTTATTTGCCATGTCGCGCACGCGCACCAGTTCATCGATAAAGACCTTCTCGTTCAGCTTCGCGCGATAGGGATGGATCGTCAGCGCATCAAAGGGCGCTTTGGCATCGATGCACATCTGGATGAATTTGGTATCGATCCCCGCCGTACTGCACCCCAGCACCTCTGCTTCAGGATCCTCCGCCTTCACCGCCTCATACGCCATTTTCAGCAGGATCGGATAGCGCTCGCGCGGACCTGACCAGAAGAAGATGTTCGGCTCATTGTAAATCTCCCAGTGCTTGATAACATGTTTGTAGCGCTGGACAACCTTGCGCAAAGCCGTACAGTAATCGCGGAAGCCCTCCTCCTCGTAAGGTTTTGTCCACGATGTCCAATACCCGAACAAGCCGTACACGGAGAGTCCGTTGCGCTGTGCGGTCTCCACCAGCTTGTCGTAAAAGGAGAAATCAAACTCGCCCCTGCGCGGCTCCAGCCGCTGCCACTGGAACTCTTCGCGCGTCCACTTCACCCCTGCATCGCGCGCCAGGGCCGCGATGCGGTCCATTTGCTTGTACCCTTGCTCGGTGTTGGCATTACGGTAAAGATAGATGCCCATGCCCCACGGTGAATGCGGCTGCAACGCCGATGAACCCGCCGTCTCCATCGGTGCCGTCCACGCCGAGGTCCACGTCGCTGAAGCACCGGAGTCGCGCGTCGCGCTCGTGATGCGGCTGACTGTCTCGACAAAGCGCGCGCCCTGCTGCCGCGGAAGCGGAAGCGTCACGATCTGCGCCTGCCCTGCGCCAAGAACCGACAGGTTGGTCGTCACCGTCGCAACAACCGCAGTGTTCCAGTCGCGGAGGTCGATGGCAAGCTTACCCGTATAGGCGGTTGCAGGCGCCAGATTCTTGATTTCAGCCATCACCGCGGTCGGTAATTCACCATCCGGCAAGAGCCGCGTGCGCACTTCGACCTGACGCGTCGCCGGGATGCGCGTGACCGCCTCGAAGGAAACCAGACGAATCGCGGCGACAGTCCGCTGCGCGCTTCCGCGATGGATCGTCAGCCGCGAAAAGCGTAACGGGAAGCGCGGTTTACCGTCGTTGGCGCCACCGGACCACGTCCAGCCCTCCGCAGGCGGTGCAGGCACCACAAAGGTCTGCACGATCTTCTCGCCCTTCTTAATCGGTGCGCGCAGCGCGCCGATGCCCCGCTTAAACTGCATGAAGTGCGAACCGATTCCCAATTCGAACTCCGCACCGGCCGCCTGCGCATCCGCTTCGACCGTCAGCAGAAATTCGTCCGGCACGCCGAGAATCGCCAGCGAATGGTGAATCGTCGACGCGCTCTGCTGCTTGAAATCGATTTTAAGCATGCCCTTTTCCAACGCGCCAGCCGAAGCGGAAAAGCCCTCCCGTTCGAAAGTATTCGCAGAACCTGAACCGAAATCGCAGACCAGCACCCGCGTGCTGAGCCGCGATGCCTTCGGACGGGACGCGGCTAATTCGCTTGCAGAAAGCGGCTCGACCGTAAAGTCCTTTAGCACGATCTGCCCCTGCTTAACCGGCTGCTTGCTGTTCTCAAGCAGGATGGCGATCCGCTTCAGCGGCTGTACGACTACGCCGTCTTCCGCTCCGCCCCACGAGCCGGTCCAATTCTCCATATCAAACCCATAGTCAGCCGTGCCGGCCTGCACCGCATGGATTGTCTTCTGAAAAGTCTGTCCAGCCGAATCGGAAACGCGCACGGTGAAGTAGTAACCCTCCGGCTTTGTCGCGGTAAAACGCATGTTCTTCACCGCCAACGGCGTGGTCAAGGGAAATGAGGCCTCGACATAGTTGCCGCCTCCCGTAAAATCAAAATCGAGCAGCACCGTGTCGTTCGCCACGACACGCACCGCGCCCGTCGCCCCGGGGAACTCCGCACCGTGCCAGAAATTCGGCGGATTATCCTGAACGAAGGAACCCGCGACAACCGCATTCACCCAGCAGAGCACCCCTGCAACACCCATTCTCATGTTCATCTTTGTTTCCTTGATTCGCTTCCGTTCGCAACGCGTGCGAACACTGTTTCCATCAAATCCATAGCGTGCGGTCCAACGTGCGGAACTGGATCGCCTCGGCGATATGCACCTCGGTGATGTCCGCTGAATCCGCCATATCCGCAATTGTCCGCGCCACCTTCACGATGCGGTCATACGCCCGCGCACTGAAATTCAGCTCCTGCATCGCCGCCTTGAGCAACTCCGCCGCTGACGGGATCGGCACGCAGTAGGTCTGCACCTCGCGGGCGGACATCGCCGCATTGCACGTCACGCGCGGATTGTCCTGAAAACGATGCCGTTGCCGTGCACGACTCGCCTCCACACGCGCCCGGATCTGCGCGGAACTCTCTCCGCGTTCAAGCGTGCTCATATCGTGATACTGCACGGGCGGAACTTCAATATGGATATCAATGCGATCCAGCAGCGGGCCTGAAATGCGATTGCGGTAGTTCTGAATCTTGGTCGAGGTGCAGCGGCATTCGCGCTTGGGATCGCCCGCATACCCGCACGGACAGGGATTCATCGCCGCGACCAGCATAAAGCGCGACGGGAAACTCAGCGAGGCCGCTGCGCGTGCGATCGAGACGTGTCCGTCCTCCAGCGGTTGCCGCAGCACTTCAAGTACGTTGCGATGAAACTCGGGCAGTTCATCCAGAAAGAGCACACCGCAGTGCGCCAGACTCACCTCGCCCGGCAGAGGATGCGCACCGCCGCCCAGCAG
>CAZMLC010000108.1:2729-7095 GCA_964567125.1 uncultured Akkermansia sp. | reverse complement strand
GCGACGCAGAAGACCGTCGACGGTCCTTCCAAGAAGGATTGGCGCGGTGGCCGTGGCATCCTCGAGAACATCATCCCCTCCAGCACGGGCGCTGCAAAGGCCGTCGGCAAAGTCATCCCTGAGCTGAACAAGAAGCTCACCGGCATGGCGTTCCGCGTCCCGACCTCGGATGTCTCCGTGGTTGATCTGACCGTCGTGCTCGCGAAGGAAACGAGCTACGAAGAAATCAAGGCAGCCATGAAGGCCGCTTCCGAAGGCGAACTGAAGGGGATCCTCGGTTACACGGAAGACAAGGTCGTCTCGACCGATTTCCGCGGCGAAGCCAAGACCTCGGTGTTCGACGCCGAAGCAGGCATCATGCTGGATTCCACCTTCGCTAAGATCGTCAGTTGGTACGACAACGAGTGGGGTTATTCCAACAAGGTTCTCGAAATGGTCAAGGTTATTGCCTAAGCCCTTTTCGAACCGATGTTCAAAAAGCAGCGACGCTCCGGCGTCGCTGCTTTTTTTTGCGGAGACTCCGAACCGCAATGCTCGACAACACGAAGGCCTTTCATTATCATATCCCCATGAAAATGATACTGCCCTTCTGCTTCGGCGCACTCGTCTTCGCCTGCTCGCTCCAGGCGCAACACCTCTACCTCGATCCGTCCGGTTCGGACGCTAATCCCGGTACGTGCAGCCAGCCGCTTGCCTCGTTGGAACGCGCCCGCGACCTGATCCGCGAAGCCCGCAAACAGGGCGATACGCGCGGCTGGCGCGTCACGCTCAAAAAGGGCCGCTATGAACGCACCGCGCCGTTCACGCTCTCCGCTGAAGATCGCTCGACAATCTATGAAGGTCAGCGCGACGCGACAGTCATCACCGGCGGTTTTCTCATCACCAACTGGGTGCAGGAGAGCGAGGCGGTCTGGTCTGCATCCCTTCCCGGCCTTGCGAATCAGCAACTCTACTTCGAACAGCTCTTTGTAAACAATCAGCGCGCAGTTCGCTCGCGCTGGCCCAAGCCGCAGACCAACTGGCAGTTCGGCGAGGTCCGTACCGACTTCTTCACACCGGCCGCACTGCGCCAGGTCGTTACGACCAATGCGAACAAATCGATCCGCATTGAACAGTATCTGACCGCCCGGCCCGGTGAACTCGACCTCCTGCGCGCCATCCCGTCCGATGAACTCCCCTACGCCGCGCTGGTCGTCCACCACAACTGGGATACCACGCGCCGCATGATCCTGGAGTTCAATGCCGCCAGTAATACGCTCAAAACCATGGGCGGCATCTGGAAACATTGGAATCCCTGGCGCACCAATTCGCTCTATTACATCGAAAATGTCCGCAGCGCCTTCACGGAGCCCGGCGAATGGTTCCTCTCGCCCAAGGAAGGCAAGGTCTTCTATCGTCCGCGGCCCACTGAGAACATGGCGCTTGCCCGCATCGAAGCCCCGCGCAACGGCATGACGCAGCTCATGACCATGGACGGCTGCGCGAACATCGTCTTCAAGCACATTCAGTTCACAGTCTCGGATTCGCCCCGCCGCGCACGCGAAATGAACAATGGACAACTTTCCACCGCGCGGCCGAACGATGACTTTAATAAGCCCGGTCCTACTCAGTTTGAACCCTGCCAGGCCGCCAACAACACGGAGGCGCTGATCCTGTCCGACAACATCACGGCCTGCTCCTTCCTGCGCTGCACCATCCGGAACACCGGCGAATACGGCATCTGGATCCGCGGCAACTGCTTCAGCAATACGATCGAACGCTGCACAGTCCAGGACACCGGCGCCGGCTGCATCCGCCTCTGCGATCTGCCCAACCGCAAGAACAGCGCCTTCAATGTCATCAAGAACTGCAGCCTGCTGCAAGGCGGACGTTTCCACGCCTCCGGTACAGCCGTCTGGATCGGCGAAGGTACGGACAATGTGCTGACCCACAATCACATCGCCGACCACTACTACACCGGCATCTCCATCGGCTGGAACTGGGGTTACCGCGGCAAGAGCTTCCGCAATGAAATCTCCTACAACCTCGTGGAGCTGATCGGACAGGCCGCGCTCGGCGACATGGGCGGTTTCTATTCGCTGGGCACGCAGACCGGAACGCGCGTGGCGAACAACCTCTTCCGCAACATCGATTCCTATACCTACGGCGGATGGGGCATCTATCCGGATGAAGGTTCGGAAGGGTTGATCATCGAAAATAACCTCGTCTACAACGTCAAAGATGGCGGCTTCCACCAGCATTACGGCAAGGAGAATACCGTGCGCAACAACATCTTCGCCTTCAGCCGCAAGGATCAGATCGCGACGACGCGCACCGAGCCCCATACCTCGGTCTATTTCACGAACAATATCGTCTACTGGGACAAGCCGCAGGATGCCTTTGAACGCTATCGCACGGAAAAGGTCAAGATCGTCTGGGACCGCAACATCTGGTTCTGCGAAACTGGCGAACCGCGCTTCCGCGGCATGACCTTTGCCGAGTGGCAGGCTACGGGCAAGGACGCGAACAGCCTGGTGATCAATCCGCGCTTCAAAGACCCGTCCAAGCGCGATTTCCGCTTCGCATCGGATGAGGCCTACACAAAGATCGGCTTTAAGCCCTTTGACTATTCACAGGCAGGAATCGAAAAATGAAGCTGGTTGTCCTCGATGGCTTTACCATGAATCCCGGCGACCTTTCGTGGCAGACGCTCGCCACGTTGGGCGATGTGACGATCTATGACCGCACCCCGAACGCGCTGATCCTTGAACGCGCCCGCGATGCGGAGATCATCATGACCAACAAGACGCCGCTCACGCGCGAAACCCTCGTCGCACTGCCGAAGCTGAAACAGATCGTCGTGCTCGCCACGGGCTACAATGTGATCGATTGCGAAGCCGCCCGCGAACGCGGCATCCCCGTCTGCAATGCGCCGGCCTACAGCACGCGCTCAGTGCAGCAGATGACCATGGCCCTCCTGCTGGAACTGACCCAGCAGTGCGGCATACACGATCAGGCCGTCAAGACCGGGGTCTGGTCGAGCTGTCAGGATATCACGTTTCAATTGAAGCCGCTGATTGAACTCGATGGAGAAACCATGGGCATCATCGGCTATGGTGCCATCGGTCAAGCTGTTGCCGAAGCCGCACAGGCCTTTGGCATGCGGATTATCGTTGCCACGCGTACGCCGAACCCGCAGGTACACCCGAATGTTCGTTTTGTGACGATGGATGAACTCTTTGCGCAGTCCGATGTAGTCTCGCTCCACTGTCCGCTGACACCGCACACCGCAAACATCATCTGCGCGGAGAATCTCGTGAAAATGAAAGCCACCGCCTTTCTGCTGAACACCAGCCGCGGCGGACTCGTGAATGAACAGGATCTCGCGGATGCGCTGAACAGCGACCGCATCGCCGGCGCCGGCGTGGATGTACTTTCCACAGAACCCCCTTCCCCGGACAATCCCCTGCTGCATGCGAAGAATATCGTCATCACGCCCCATTGCGCCTGGGCCACCCGACGCGCCCGCCAGCGGCTGCTCGATATCACGGTCGCCAACATCAAAGCCTTTCAGTCCGGCCACGCGATCAATGTCGTGAACGGTATGAGCTGAATGCGGAAAGGAAGCAAGACATGGAGATCCGGACCTATCGTACTGACGATGAAGATGCGGTGATTCAACTCTGGCACGCCTGTAACCTGGTTTTTCCGCAAAACAATCCACACAAGGACATCCAGCGCAAACTGGCATGCCAGCCGGAACTCTTTCTCGTCGGCGTAGAAAATAATCGGATCGTCGCCTCGGTCATGGTGGGCTACGACGGTCATCGCGGCTGGCTGAACTACGTGGCGGTCGATCCTGACCATCAGCGCACCGGTCTTGGACGCCTCATCATTGAAGAAGCGGAAAAACGTCTACGCGCGCTGGGCTGCCCCAAGATCAACCTCCAAGTCCGACGCTCGAACAGCAAAGTACTGGAGTTCTATCGCCGGCTCGGCTTTGTCGAAGACGAGACGATCAGCATGGGCAAGCGGCTGGAGAACGATTAAATTATTCCCAGCGTAAAACGCGGACTTCACCTTGTTCAAGGTTCAATCTCACACAAGGTCCCTCGCCGATTTTAACAGCATCGAGCGCATCGTAAACCGCACCGCTTGAGCCGACATCCAGCGTAACCGCGCCGGTTTCCAATGCCTGGATCGAAAGATGGTTATTGGCCGCCCACAGCGCATTTCCCGGCGCTGCATAGCGATGCACGCCCGCCAGCTTGGCCAGCGCGGCGATCAGCTCCGGTGTCAGTTGCGGCACGCCGACAAAAACATCGTATCCCGCACGCGTACGCCGCACAGCCACAGCGGGCGATCCATCCGAATAGGTCGCCCAGAT
>CAZMLC010000108.1:0-2629 GCA_964567125.1 uncultured Akkermansia sp. | reverse complement strand
GTCAACTGCCAGGCCGACAGGAAAACCTGCATGCGCGGTGCCGCGCGACCAGCGAGAATATCGTTCAACAGGTATTGCCCGTACGGTGCACCGCTGCGTCCCAATGCGGCCCGCGCATCGTAAATCAGCGGACGCGCAGCAATAGCCGAACCGCCGGTCAGCAGACACATGCTCGCCTCGTCGATAATCGCACCGATCTCCGGCGTAAAGGGTTCTGTCCGCTGCGCCATGGCCGCATCGACCGGTTGCAGACGCTCCATCTGACTCCAGATTTCGGGCGAATTGAACCAGCCCTGTCCAGGTAGATCCATCCACCACGTGCCGAATCCGCGCAAGGAGGCCTGAGCCGTATTGCGTAGCATCACCTGCTGCGTCTGCTTGACGTTGACGAGCCCCCCTTCCTGCACATGCTCCTGCTTGCGCGGATCGAGGAAGGTGCGCGAATCGTCTTCGTTCAGCCAGAGAATACCCGCGCGCTTCACGCTCTCAGCCGCGCTCATGGCCGGCGCAGTGCCAAGCCAGTTGCGATCGGTGTACGAGATCGGCGAACAGAGGATATCGATGTCCGTACTCGCCAACAGCGGCTCCAGCGCATAGTGGCCGCTCGTCGGCGCACCGTTGCCCAGCGGCGGAAATTCAAAGCCATAGCCGTAGAAGAAGAGCACCAGTTTCTTGCCGCCGGTTGCGCGTCTGCAGGCGGCCGCGAGGGCTGCCACGAAATCCGACATCTCGCGCTGCTGGAAGCGGGCGAATTCAATCAGCCGCGCTTCGCGTGCCGGGTCGCGCAGCAAGCCGTTCGGATGGCTGCGACGCTCCTCCGCCGTGGGAGGTTCGGCTGTGGCCCACGCCGCATCGCCGCGCTGCTTCAGCCAGTCGCGGAACGCGGTGCGCGTTGCTGAATCGTAACCACTCAACGGCAACTTCCACGAATCGTAGTAGAACCACTCGCCCGTGTTCTGTCCGCACGGATGGATACCGGCAAAATGGTCGGGAAAGGTCTCGCACAGATGCTGCGCCAGCTTTTCAAGGTGCGCCGCCATATCCGCGCGATAGGCGCGATCCGAGACGCAGGCGACCGGATAGGGCTTCGTGCCGTCGTAGACCATGCGTGCATTAGGATGGCGCTCCTGCCACCAGCGCGGCGCGTTGGCATCGATGCGCGGCACCAGCAGGACCTTCGGATTAACCGCGATGATGCGCCGGCAGAGCGCATCGAGCGGCAACCAGTCCTGGATCTTTTCAGGTTCAGCCCAGCAGGTCGGCGCGGCAAAGGAGACGAGATTGACGCCCGCATCGCGCGCCAAAGCCACTTGGCTGTAGAACGAGCCCTTTGGCCCGCCGATGCGCGAATGGACACCGCCATCCACGCGATACACGCAGGGCGTGATCTGCTGTCCCGTCGTGCCACGCACGCGGAAGGTGCAGCGATAGGTCCTGCCCTTGGCAAAAGTCAGCCCGCACACGGAATGCAGGTGATAGTCCGGCCACCTCTCGCCCTTTGCAGGCGCACGCAGCGTGATCGCGATGCCGCCCTCCGCAAAATCGAGCGAACCGACCGTGTTGTCGGTGCCAGTCGGCCAGACTGACCAGCTCTTACGAAAGGCGGCTGCCTCCGCGAAGCTGTTTGACGGCAGCACCTCCGCGCCGGTCTGCGCATCGACAATCCGCAGATCGCGCAGAACGAGCTTTGCGGGGTCATTGCCGAAACGGAAGTGCAGCGTACCATTGCCAGCGACATCGCTGTCGAGCGTGAAGTCAAAGGCGTGTGCGACCCATTTCTCCGTCACGGGGATGCGTCCGCTGTTCTCCGAGCCCCAGAAGAAACGCGGCGGAATCGGCATGCCGTTGACGCAGATCTGCGGCCCACCATCGCTGTTTTTCACGCGCACGGCCAGCGGCTTGGCTGAACCGGAAAAGAGGTTGAAATTGCCCCAGGGATCCGTCGCCGAGATCGCGTGCTCCGCAGTCTTATCGATGATCGTCTCCGCGTTGCGCGACAAAACAAAACGCTGCGCACCGGGCGCAAAGGGCAACGCCAGATGGGTAATGCCGGCCTGCGCCATCACGTTCGTCACGGTCGTACCGCTGCGGAAGGTGAGTTGCGCCGGTGCAGTGAGGAAGAGCGAAACAAACACCTCATCCGTAAGGCGCGCGGCGCCGCGCGGCAATTTTCCCGACACAGCAAGGTCCTTCGGATGGGTACGGAACGCATAATAGAGAACATCCTCCGTAATCGCCGGTTGCTTACCCGTCTTGTACCAGGCGATGTAGTAGCGGCTCGCATCCAGCAACGCGGTGTGCGAGAGCATGGCGCCCCAATGCCCATTCCAAAGCGCGGTTTCGTACGCGGACCCAAAGGGACAAAAATATGAGACCTCGCCCCAGTCATTCCAGGTCACCATCTCGACCCACGTCGCATCGTCGCGGATCGCGCCCTCCCACTGTTTGGCCAGCCCAGCCACGCCCTGCGAATCGTAGACGCGGTAGTTGCCCCCCATACCCCGGTAATAGGGCGTCACGCTGGCCATGAAGATTTTTCCGGCACCCAGCCATTTCTTTGCGAGCAGACGATTGCTCTCCGTGATCTGCTCCGGCGTTCCGGCTGCACCGAAATGGAAGAAGCCATCCA
>CAZMLC010000107.1:2685-7124 GCA_964567125.1 uncultured Akkermansia sp. | reverse complement strand
CGCTCTGCTATACTGTGCGGCCATGAAAGCAGTTCTCTTTGACATGGATGGTGTGTTGTGCGCCAATTCGGATTACCACATCAAAGCATGGGAAGTCTATGCGGAGCGCTTCGGATGCACGGTTGATCCGGACGAGTTCCGCCGTCGGCTGGGCCAGAACAACCGCGACTACATGCGCTTTATCTTAAACCGCGAGCCGACGGAACGTGAAGTGCTGCGGGCCATTGATGAGAAAGAGGCGCTCTACCGTGAAATCTACCGTCCGCACCTGATCCTGCCGCAGGGGTTGTTTCCATTTCTGGAAGGTTTGCGGAACGCCGATATCGCCTGCGGCGTCGCGACAGCCGCACCGCCGCCCAATGTCGATTTCACGCTGGATGGACTTGGCATCCGTCCGTTTTTCAAGAAGATCGTCGACGCGCATCAGGTCGAACGCGCCAAACCCTTTCCTGACATCTATCTGGAAGCTGCCCGTCAACTCGGTGTCGCGCCGTCTGAGTGCCTCGTTGTGGAGGATGCGTTGGCCGGCATCCAGGCGGGAAACGCGGCCGGCATGCAGGTGATCGCGATTACGACCTCCTACCCGATGGAGATTCTGAAAGAGCAGAACCCGGCCCTGATTATCCATTCGTTCACGGATCTTGCTGCACCGACGCCTGCACGCGACTGGCTGCTGCAGAAGATCCCAACCCTGAACATCCGTTAAGAGATTGGTATGCGCACATTCATTGCAATTCCTGTTCCCGAAGAAGTCAAGCAAACGCTCGGCACGGTCATCCGGAACCTCACGCCATCGGGCATCGATGTCACCTGGAGCGACAAGACGAAACTGCACATCACGCTGGCGTTTCTCGGCGAAACAGCGCCAGCCATCCTGCCGCACCTTCACACCGCGATTTCAACGCTCATGGCCACCTATCAACCGCTTTGCTGTCATGCTTACGGACTGGGGTTCTTTGGCAACAAACGCAATCCCAAGGTGCTGTGGGCTGGCCTCGACCCCACGCCGGAACTGATGGAACTCAACGAGGAGTTGTGGACGCTGCTCAAGCGCTTCGGCTACAAAGATGAAACCATTGGCGACTACCGGCCCCATATCACACTGGGCCGCTGTCCTGAACGTGCCAAGAATATCCAGCTTGTGAAAGCCATGGACGATGAAACCGAGGTCGACTACGGCACGTGGACCGCACCGACCGTCGTCCACTACGAAAGCAAGCTGACGCCGCGCGGACCGCTCTACAGTCCGCTCAACAAGTTTAAACTGGGATAAGCGACTCCGCCTCCGCAGGCGTGCAGAGACCGTATTCCGTGATCAATCCCGTGATGAGACGAGCGGGCGTCACATCAAAGCCGTAATTGCAGGCTGGCGTCGCATCCGGACAGAGTTGAACGGTTGCGAACGTGCCCTGCTCGGTCTTTCCGCTGATGGTCCTGACCTCCTCCCCGCCCCGTTCCTCTACTGGAATTTCACGCACGCCGTCGCAGAGCGCGCGATCGAATGTCGATGAGGGGAACGCGACGTAAAACGGCACGTTGTTGTCCTTGGCGGCCAACGCCTTCAGATAGGTGCCGATCTTGTTCGCCACATCGCCGCGCCGCGTCACGCGATCCGCGCCCACGATCACGCCATCGACCTTGCCGTGCTGCATAAGGTGGCCGCCGGCATTATCGACGATCACGTGGTGCGGAACACCGTGCTGACCCAGCTCCCAGGCGGTCAGGCTTGCCCCCTGATTGCGCGGACGCGTTTCATCGACCCAGACGTGGACCGGGATGCCGGCATCGTGCGCGGCATAGACGGGCGCCAGCGCTGAACCGTAATCGACAAAGGCGAGCCACCCGGCGTTGCAGTGCGTCAGGATGTTGACCGGCTCGCCCGGCGCCTTGTTCGCTGCCAGCGCACGGATACAGGCGAGGCCATGCTGGCCAATCGCGCGGCAGGCTGCGGCGTCGTCATCCGCAATGCGGCGAGCCATGACCCAGAGCGCCTCGATCTTATCCGCGATCTCCGGCATAATCGCCAGCGTCTGCAACTGCTGTTGAACCGCCCAGGCGAGATTGACCGCGGTCGGACGCGTCGCGATAAGCCGTGCAGCGGCGCGTTGCATCTCCGCATCAAAGTGAATCCGCTCCGCGCGGTAGGCGGCAATCGCCATGCCGTATGCCGCCGTGACACCAATCAGGCCTGCCCCGCGAATCCACATCTCCTGAATCGCACAACAGACCTCATCGAGCGTCCGCACGGTCACGACCTCGAACCGGTGCGGCAATGCGCGCTGATCAATCACCATGATTGCGCCCCGCTCGCCGGGACGCTCCCAGAGAGTCCGATAGTGTTGCCCGTTTACCATCATGGCGCCACCTCCTGCTGCGCTTTTTTAAATCCTGAATAGCAGACGCACATGCGCATCATTACATTCTCACACGTCACATCGACAAAGCCGCTCGACACCAAGATATCGCACACCGTGCTGCGCTGCGGCATGGCATCCATGGAACGCATGAGATAATCATACGCACGCGCATACCCCGTCAACCAGCCGACAATTGGAGCAAACAGGCGGCGGTATCCGTTGAAGAGCAGTTTGCGGAACCAGTGTTCGGGGGCAACGGCTTCCAGCAGGACAAGCCGTCCACCCGGACGCAGCACGCGATAGGCTTCGCGCATCGCCGCAGGCATATCCGTAAAATTGCGCAGGCCAAACCCGACCGTCACAACATCGAAGCTGTCATCGGTAAAATCCAGCGCAGTTGCATCGCCCTCCAAAAAGCGAACGTTCGCGACTTTTGCGCGGGCGCGTTGCAGCATCGCAGGTGAAAAATCGATGCCCGTCACCGCGCACGTGGGATAGGCCTCAATCAAGGCCAGCGAAAAGTCGCCGGTTCCGCAGGCAATATCCAGGGCGTGACGCGGCGGCGTTGCACGCAAGAGACGCACGGCACGCCGACGCCACGTCTGCGCCAAACCGAACGACAGCCAGACATTGCCCTTATCATACACGGGCGCAAGCTGATTGAAGAGCGCCCGCACCTGCTCCGCCTTGCTTGTCGGAAGCGCCTGCTCAGGCAGTGTCTGCTGAAGGCGTGTTAACGGTTCGCGATATTCATTCATGCTGCACCTCTAATGGCCAAAAGCCAATCCCATCACAAAGAGTATTCCAAAGAGAAAATGGAGGCCTGCGCTGCGCGGTTCGAGCGTTTCAACGTGCATGTTCTGATACGCGTTGCGCACCAGGCCAAGCGCCAGCGGGAAGGTCAGCCAAACGCCAGCCATAGTCCAGCTTGATGAACAGCAGAAATACCCGATAACGAGCGTCAGCACATAGGGCACAAGCATCAGCACCATGTAGAGATCCTTGGCCGCAACCTCGCCGATGACCAGGGCAAAGGTCCGGATGCCGCTGGCACGGTCGCCCGCCATATCGCGCAGGTCATTGGCGTGTAAAATCGCCGCCACATGACAGGCGATCGGCAGAGAAAACAGAAACGGCGTCAGCATCAGCGACTGCGTCAGCGCCAAATAGGTCGCACCCACTTCCAGCGGTCCCATCAGGAAAAAAACACCCGGCACGCCCAGCCCCGCATACTTGAAGAACTTCCCCGTATAACACGCCACGCCCAGCGCGCCGGCCAGCGCAAACCAGAGCAGCGCGTAGGTCGAGCAGATCACGATCCATGCGGCCAGCGCCAGCGCCAGCGCGAAGACCACCCACGCCGCACGGTGAATCACGGGCAACGGCAGCAGCAGGAGCGCCATTTTATCCTTATCCACCCCTGCCTTCACATCGCCATACGTATTGAAGAGATTCGTCGCGATCTGCAGCAAGGCACCACACAGCAAGATCAACGAGAAAAGAGGCCATGAGAACGCCTCAGCCTGCCACGCCAATACGCCACCCAGGGCAATGGGAACAACTGTTGCCGTCAGCGACCAGATGCGCATGGTGATCAACCACTTTTTCATCATTTGCCTCTCCTTTCAACGCGCTGGCAGCCGCCGCGCACGGTATCCGGTTCAGTTCCTACTTCATGCTCGGCAGCACAATGCCGCGCAGAATAATCTTTTGACACGCAATAAATACAACAGCGGTCGGGATGGAGACCATCACGAAGCCCGCCATGACTGCCCACGGCTGATCCGCGAGCTGCTGACTCATCTGATACATCCAGACCGCCAATGTCCAATTGGACTGCTTCTGGCAGACGAGTAACGCCCATTCCCAGCTATTATACGCCATCACAAAGGCATTGAGCGCATTGACCGCGAGAATCGGCGTGGTCATCGGCAGCGTGATCTTCAGAAAGACCTGCCATTCCTTGGCTCCGTCGATCATGGCGGCTTCGTACAATTCGCGCGGCAGACCATCGAAAAATCCCTTTAAAACAAAGATCGACATGCCGCTGGCTACGGTCGGAAGCACCAGCGCGGCAAAGGT
>CAZMLC010000107.1:0-2585 GCA_964567125.1 uncultured Akkermansia sp. | reverse complement strand
CGGAAATCCTTCCATCCGCGTTTTTCAAAGGTGACAGCCAAGGCTTCGCGCAAGGGAAGCCGGGCCTCCTCAATCTTGCGCAACGACCATCCATAGGCACGATTGAGCCCATCGAGCGTTTGGTATTTCTCCAGCAGATAGCGCTGCCACGCCTGTTCCGCGCTCATCACCTGCAAGCGACTCAACGGGACCTGCGGAATAAAGTTGCGCCACAGCGTGCTGTTTTCATACGGATGCAGCACAATATCGTCAAACGATTGGATCGTCCGACCCATCAAGGTGTGATAGGCTGCCGGCGTTTTACACGTGGTCCGGACATACCTTCTGAAGGCGGTTTGCAGTTCGGGTGTCGGATCAACGCGCAGGAGACGGCGCGGATAGGCATCGTGGATAAAGCGGGTCCAGACCGCCTGCAGCATCGGGGAGGCCTGCGGCGGCAAGGGGAAGGGAAGGTTTTCAAAACAGTCGCAGGGATGTCCCGCCACCGCGGCATACTGGGCGGGCGTCAGCACATTGCCTTTGGCGAACCCGAGCCGTTCCTGCACATCCGGTCGTTTCAAATACGCCAGCCAGAGCGGGCGCGATTCATACGGCAGGGTGCGCGTCATGGGCGAAGCTTCGCCGGCCGCCTTTTTAAACGCCTGCCAGCGCTTGGGATCGGAACGCTCCGCAACCGTAAGCGGCGCAACAGAGGTATCGGGCGTAAACGCCAGTTCACGGTAGGCGCGTTTGAACGCCTGGAACATCTCCATCTTTGGATCGCCAAGTGGATAGTCCCAGCCAGCGTGGTGCAGGGGCGCGCGCTGCTGCGCCACCATGCGGATGCCGAAAAAGGAGGCATAGCGAATCAGCCATTCGCGGTTCAGCAGCGCCAGCGCCGCATCGCGCCGCTGCGTGCGGGACATCGCTGCATAGGTGGCAGGCTCCGCGGCTGCCACGCGCGCCTCGAACTGCGCGCGGACAAAGGTAGCCACATCGCGCGCATCAAAGGCGCAGACGCTGTTGGAGATGTCGTAATCGAGATTGAAATCCGCATAATCCGCAGCCATGCGCCGCCAGGACCGCGCAACAGCGGGATCCGCCAGATGGCGCAACTGATCCGCGGCAAACGCTCGGCTGCGCGCTTCATCGCGCGACACCACGGTCCAGCTCACCCATGCGGAGGGAGCATCCGGAAAGACAGTCTCAGGAAAGCGCGGAAAACAGCTGGCTACATAGCGCATGTAGCGGTCATTGCGATCCCACACGGCACGCACCATCGGCGAGAACCGATAATAGTCATAAGGTCCGGTCAACGAAGCAGCCAACATCACCAAAAAGGGCCAGACCATGGTGATGCCGCCTAACGTCAAAATCGCGTAGATTAGCGCCAGAAAGAGCCGCGCTTTAAATGATCTGCGCTCAACTGTAAGAATAACCGCCATCGGAGTATTACGGAGACGTCCGCCCTTTACCTTGCGCACTGCGCATCAAATAAAAAAGGCTCTCCACATGACATGGAGAGCCCCTTTTCTATATCAACAATCATACGAAAAATGCTTAGAACATTTCACGCATTGCACGACGAGAGCGACTACGAATACGGGCACGTGCTGATTTGAGACGTGACTTTACGCAGGGTTTCTCGTAATACCGATTGTTGCGAAGCTGCTTCAACAGGCCTTCCTTGTCCATAATCTTTTTCAGACGCTTCAATGCGCGCTCTACGGACTCGCCTTTTTTCAATCGCAACTGGATCACGCTATTCACCCCCTTCCGTCACTTTTTAAAAAAAATGGTGGTAGGGCTTGGATTCGAACCAAGGAAGGCGTAAGCCAGCAGATTTACAGTCTGCCCCGGTTGGCCACTTCGGTACCCTACCACGTAAAAGTGAGGCGCTATTATGACAAAACGGGATGGGTGAGTCAATCCTCAGTTTCAGGAATCACGAACATTTTTCAGGATTTGCGTAGACCGCTTGAAATCAGAACTTAGCGCAGAAGCGTCACCGTGCCTTTCTTGACGAAAACGAGGCGCCCGTCAGAAGCCAGGAAGACCCTGAGCTCGCCGGGTTGAAGCGCGATTTTGGAGAGCTGATCCTGCGTGAGACCCGTGTCATCCGAGCCGACATAAATCTGGGTACTGGCGCGATTCGCGAAAATCACCGAGCCGCTCCAGTTCATCGCCGCGCTCGTGGCGAAATGCACAACCGGCGTGTTCGCCACATCGACGGTTCCCGTACCAGACACAGTCAGCGCACCGAAGGAGGTCGCCGCGTTATTGAGCACAAACGAACCGCCCTGCAGCACCACAGGCGAACCGGATGGAACCGCGCCGACCTCAGCGACACTGAGCGTACCATTACCAATGATAGTCGCCCCGGTGTAGCTGTTCTGGTTGCGCAGCGCAAAGCGCCCTGCACCGCTCTTCTTGATGTTGCCCGCGCCGGTAAAGGGCTTGGCAAAGGTGATGGCTGTCGCATTCGTCGTTTCCGCGTAAATCGCGAAGGTTGAACCCGCGTTGAGGATCACATTGCTGTTTACGACCAGAGCGGTCATATTGGAAATACCGCCCAAAGCAGCTTCAACATTCGGGTAGACCACCAG
>CAZMLC010000106.1:1463-7130 GCA_964567125.1 uncultured Akkermansia sp. | reverse complement strand
CTGGCCGATGTCTGGGCCACGGGCGAAGCCGCAACCTCCCTGGGCTTTGAAACCGCCCGCAGCTTCGATCTCCTCACTCCGGATGAAATCGAGATGCAGCGCATCTTCGCGGAACAGGGAATCGTCGGCGGTCGCGCCATCATGAAGGCTCTCAAGCAGCCGCAAGCTGAAGCGATCGAATTGCTCGGACTCCTGAAGCAGCCGGAAGCAACGCGCGACAATGCCCGCATCGAAGCGCTCAAGTCCAACACGCTCGTCCGCTACGTCTGGTACAGCGCGATCTGTAATGTGCTCTGTCCGGCCTGCAAGCTCTGGGATACCGGCTACGGCGCCACCATGCTACGCGAAGCGGTCAGCATGATGGGCGGCTACGGCATCACTGAAGACTGCCCTGGCTTCCTCTGCCAGAAGTGGACCGATGCCCAGCTCGAAGCGACCTACGAAGGTCCGGAAGTCGTACAGCGCCGTCAGATCAGCGTCACCATGAACAACCCGGTCTTCCTGGCCCAGGTCGACACCTGGATCGCCGAACTCGAAGCCCTGGATCAGGCCAAGCCACAGACAGGCGCCAAGGCGCTGGCAGCTGGCTTCACGATGTGGGCCTGGATGCGCTCCTGGATCGAAAGCGCTAAGGATTCCAACGGCCGCGCGCTCGACCAGAATCCGCGTCACGGCGTGCTCTTCCCCATGGCCGACATCCTCAGCTGGCTGCTCGCCGCCCGCTCCTTCCTCATGGACGTGCAGGAACTGGCAGCCAAGGGGCCGGAACATCCGGTGGTCGGTTCGGAAATCGAAGGCTATGTCAACACCTTCACAGACCTCGCGGCGCTTCAGAACGCCCGCGCCGCAGCGGAAGTGCTGCGCGTCTGCACGGAACTCTTCTTCGGCTACATCGAGGAACAGGACCAGCAGGCTGAGGCTGTCGAAGCGTTCCAAAAGCTGCAGCTCGCCGTGAGCAAGGCCTCTTCAGGAACGCGTCTGGCAAAGGATCGCGCCGCCAAGGCGATCGCGCAGGTGATGATCCCCGAAGCCTTGGATTATCCGCTGTAAGCTTTCGGAACACAGCGCTAAAACATAACGAGGTTCACTGCTTCCGCGGTGAACCTCGTTTGTTTAATGGACTACGCAACACCGCCCTCATTCGCCATACATCTCGGTGATCACGCGCCGCAAAGCAGCGGCATCGCTTTCGGACAAGGTGTCCAGCGTACGTCCAAGGCGCTGCTTGCTGATGGTGCGGATCTGATCAACGGCGATTTCCGCAGGCTGCCCCGCGCACTGGATGTGCACCCGTGACCGCCATCCAGAATGTAACTGACTGGTCAACGGGCAGACTGTCACTGTCGTCAACGCTGCATTTAAAACATCCAAACTAACGATAACGACAGGACGCGTCTTCGCGATCTCTGATCCGCGTACAGGGTCCAATTCCGCCCAGACAATGTCGTACCGCTTCACGCCTTCCTCCGACGCGCAGGAAGTTTCTTTTTACCGTCGCTGCCTTTTTCCTCTGCGACGCGCGAGGCCTGCCAGTCAAGATCGGCAAGTCCGTCCGAAGCAGTCACATCCCAATCCGACCACGACTCCTCAGCCTCGGCCATGGCCTTTGCTGTTTCCGCCCACGAGAGCTTTGCATCCCCCTGTTTCTTCGGACGCAACAGAATACCGTCCACACCCTCGACCATAATCACAGCATCGGTAAAGGCATAGCGGCGCAAAACATCAGCCGGAATGCGTATTCCCCGTGAGTTTCCAATTTTAGCCAACTTCAATTCCATCGTTTGCATGATCGCCTCCGAATTGCTTACATGTAATTACAGTATCAACATGAACGGCGGATGTCAATGGATGCGTGGCGCTGTGCACCTAGATCAGCGAGCCGCCCGCGCGCAAGGCTTTCTGGATCGCGAGAACGTCCGCACCGATCGGCTGCTTGTTTTGCATCGCCACGACACACGCTACGCCAGCCGCCTCGCCGAGCTGGTTCATGTTGACCATCACGCGCACGCCGGAAAAGGCCAGTTTTTCCGCGTCAAGCATGCGGCCTGCCACGATCACATTGCGCTGTCCCTGCGGCAAAAGCGAACGCAGCGGAATCTGATAATACGTGGCCGCGCCCTCGGCCTCACGCCAGCGCTCGCGCTGAACGCGTTTACCTGGACAGTGATACTCCTTGCGTCCATCCAGGTAGTAGAAAGTCAACCCCGGTTTTTCCTGATGGTGAAGATCAAAGCGGTAGGATCCTCTGGCGATCGTATCGGCAAACGCCGCGCCGTTCATGGCTTCCTGATCTGTCAGCTGATGCTGGCATCTAATGTGCCGCGTATCGCGGATCCCGATCATGGCCGGCAACGCGGTCAGTCCCAGCGCCTGCTTGCCATACTTGCGCGTAAGCTCCTGCAAGAGCCGCACCTGCCGACGACCTTCCATCTCGGCTGCGGTCAGGTCGTCAGCATTCGCACAGTTGCGGCCATAGACGCGCGTCCCAGCCATCATGTAATCAGCGCTTCCCGGAATCTGATTGCCCCAGAAAAAGCCGGCGGGCAAGCCGACCTCAGCGGCATGCACGGTGTAGAGCGCGGTAAAATCATGCGCGTTGAAATTGCTGAAATGCGCACACATGGTCGGCGGCTGCATCTGGTCATAGGTATAACTCGGCACATTGAGCCGATGGCAGAGATCGCCGTCGCCCGTCGCATCGACGAACATCTGCGCGCGAATCACGCCGCGTCCGGATTTGTTATCCACGATTACACCGACCAACTGTCCTTCTTCAAAATAGGGTTCGGAAAAGAGCGTGTGCAGATACGGTTTGATCGTCTTGCTTTCGAGAATCAGTTCATCGAGTTCAATCTTCAATTCCTGCGAGTTGAAGATAAAGCCGTTGCTTGCATTCTTTTCCACGACGCGCACAACATCGCGTTTTTTCAGACGCTCCATGACCTCCTGCGTCAAACCGCCGATAATCTGATGTTGGAAGGTGTTGTCAAACAGGGAGTGCCAGACATTGACGAGACTGTTCGTCGCGACGCCGCCAAAGGCGTTTGTCTTTTCAACCAGCGCAACGCGCGCGCCGAGCCGTGCCGCACGGACAGCGGCGAAAACACCGGTCGCGCTGCCTCCCAGCACGCAGACGTCGCACGTCTGGAACGTCGGTAACGTCGGCGCTGTTGCGGCCAAAGCCGGCGCACAACTACCCGCCGCAGCCAATGCACTGCCGCTGAAAAAGGAACGACGCGAAACGTGCATGCCAAGGTCTCCTCGCGGGTTATTGTCCCTGGGCCAGAGAACGGACCTGCCGTTCGACCTCGCGCGGATTGCGTACATTGATAAAGCCCCGCGGCAAAACCGCAGTGTTCCGACGTTCTGCTAACGTAACCGCCCAAGGCAGGTCGTCAAACAACACATCGCCCCGATCGTTACGCCGATCGCGCCGCACGCAATTTTCCAACTGTTTCGGCAAGAAGCTGCGTACGTCGCGTCCGATGATGATCGCACGTTTGTTGGTCACCACATAAATTGTCTTCGTCATGCGCCAGTAATCGCGCAACGGCGCAGTCAGCAGATAAATGCCGATGAAGACGAAGGGCAGACCGAAAAGCGGAAAGAGGCCGAAACCTCCCTTTGAAAAATCAGGCATCTTGAATCCGCTTGCCCCGCAGATCCAGAACAGCGCAAACGCCGTCCAGGGGATCGCGAAGAGAAAAGGCGCAACCGACGTGATCGAAAAAAACGTCGGCACAGGCTGATCCGCCCAGCGTACGCTCTCTCCGGCATCCAGTTCCGCGCTGATGCGCGCCTGCACAGTCTCAGATAGCTCGTAATACATAAAACTCCTTATGTTTGAACGATGGCAGACCGAAGAGACGCGCGTGTGCGCTAGACCTTAGCCAACGCCTGCTCCATATCCGCAATGATGTCGTCCACATGCTCGATGCCGACCGAGATGCGCACCAATTCAGGCGAGATACCGGCGGCAACCAGCTGTTCGTCGGACAGCTGACGATGCGTAGCGCTCGCAGGATGCAGCACGCAGGTACGCGCATCCGCGACATGCACCACGATCCCCGCCATCTTCAGATTGTCCATAAAACGGACCGCGCCTTCGCGTCCGCCCCGGATGCCAGCGATAATCACGCCGCAGCATCCGTTCGGCAGGTATTTCTGCGCCAGCGCGTAGTCCTTTGACGACGGCAGGCCCGGATAGTTGACCCATGCCACGTGCGGATGCTTCTCCAGAAAAGCCGCCACGCGTTCCGCATTGCGGCAGTGCCGCTCCATGCGCAGGTGAACCGTCTCCATGCCCAGATTGAGCAGGAATGCATTCATCGGCGAAGGCGCGCTTCCCATATCGCGCATCAGCTGCACGCGGGCTTTGACGATGAACGCCGCCGCACCGAAGGTTTCCGTATAGACAAGCCCGTGATACGATGCATCGGGCGTCGTGAATTCAGGGAACTTGCCGCTCGCCTTCCAATCGAATTTGCCGCTATCGACGATCATGCCGCCCAGCGCCACGGCATGGCCATCCAGATATTTCGACGTGGAATGTACGACGATATCCGCACCGAATTCAAAGGGGCGGCAGAGGATCGGTGTCGGGAAGGTATTGTCAACGATCAGCGGGATCTGATTCGCATGCGCGATTTTGGCGAAGCGCTCAATGTCCAGCACCACGAGCGCGGGATTTGCGATCGTCTCGCCGAAAATCGCCTTCGTGTTCGGGCGAATCGCAGCCTGGATCTCCTGCTCGGAAGCATTCGGATCAATAAAGGTCACGTCCACTCCCAATTTCTTCAGCGTCACGTTGAAGAGATTCACGGTCCCACCGTAAAGGGCACTCACCGCCACAAAATGATCGCCGGAGTTGCACAGCGTGAGCACCGCAATCATCGAAGCCGCCTGGCCCGACGAAGTCATCAGCGCGCCGACGCCGCCCTCCAGCGCCGCGAGTTTGGTCTCCACCGCCTCGGCGGTCGGATTGCTTAGGCGCGTGTAAAAATGGCCAGGTGCCTTCAGATCGAAGAGGTCGCCGACATGTTCGGTGCTGTCGTATAAAAACGTCGTGCTTTGAAAAATCGGCAGCACGCGCGGCTCGCCATTTTTCGGTTTCCAACCGGCCTGCACACAGACGGTATCCAGATGCTGTTTCATGTCTTCCTCTCTCTTTCCTTTTCAGATCGTGCGCGTCCGTCCTTACCCGACAACAATTTCCTCTTCCGGGTAACGGATGCGCTGCTTAAGAAAATCCTTGCCGATCAGCATGGCAATCACAATCGGACCGAGACGGCCCAAATACATGCACACAATGATCACGCAGCGGCCCCAGGCCGTCAGATTGGACGTATAATCAATGGAGAGCCCGGCCGTAGCCGTCGCTGAAATCGTCTCGAAAAACAACTTTTCCGGCGCACCGAGCGGAAGCGGTGATTCTGTCGAGAGCAACACGCCGTATGCACACACGATCACCAGCACGGTGAGCAAGCAGATCACAATCGCCTCGCGGACGATCGACTGCGTGATGGTTCGCGAGAAAATCACGGTTTCCGGACGTCCCCGGCACATCGCCAGGATCGTCATGCACAGCACCACCAGCGTCGTCGTCTTCATGCCGCCGGCGGCAGACCCCGGCGAACCTCCAATCACCATGAGGATTTCGGTCAGGTA
>CAZMLC010000106.1:0-1363 GCA_964567125.1 uncultured Akkermansia sp. | reverse complement strand
AGCATGTCGACAATACCGAGTTCACGTCTGCCCGACGACGAAATCGGGAGCGAGAGCAAGCAGGCGCCGATCAGAATGCAAGAGATAAACCCCAGCGCCATCCACGCCTGCGGGCTCAGCCGACGCAACAAACTTTCGTTCTTGGTGTTTCTACGCATGATCAACCTTTTTGCGACCGTTAAGCAAAAAGGCTTTCCTTCTTGACCAGGGAGATGATCCGCATCACTTCGATCGATGCGTCCAGGGGAACAGGAAAGGGCTTATTTTCACGCACATTGTTGAAAACATGCTCCCAGACCATGGTCATCCCTGCACCGCGCGGTGCAACACTGATTTTCTTTTCAATCCAGTCGATCTTTTCAGGCGTGGTCTCGCTGAGCAACGGCGGTGTGCGCACGCTCGACCGGCGGCGCGCCAGCTTCTGCTTGGGATTCAGATAGCGCAAGATGCCATGATCCGCCCCTTCATGCAGCGTGAACTCACCCTTTGTACCGGTCACCACGAAGAGCGGTGGAGTACCCACGCGGCCGCCTGAAATTTCCAAATCGACCGTAACGCCAGCCAGACTCTTGAGGATAATGCGGAAATAGTCCTCGGCATCGCCCATGGCCGCAACGCGTTTAAAGTCCGCCCAAATTTTGACCGGCTGGACATGCAGCAGATCCAGCGCCTGATCCAGAAAGGCTGTACCGTATTGCAGCGCAGCACCGCCGCCGCACCGCTTCACCGCCTGCCAATCATCTCGGCGTTCATAGCATCCACGCCGGATCTTGATGTCATAAATCTCGCCCAGTTCCGGTGCGGTCATGACCTCCTTCACCTGCATGAAGGCCGGCTCCCACCGGTAGTTATGAAAGACCAGCAGACGATTTCCCGCCTTGATCGAAGCCGCGCGCAGCACTGTAGCCTCATCGTAATCCGTGCAGAAGGGCCGCTCAACCAGCACCCATTTCTGCAGCTTCAGCGCCTGCATCGCCATCTGGTCATGGTCGTCCGAACGCGTCGCGATCACAATCAGTTCCACTTCGGAATCCGCCAGCAAATCCTCATACCGCCGATAACTGCGCACCAGCGGATAGCGGGCCACAGCCATGTCGCGGCGTTCCTTCAGCGGATCACAGACCGCCGTGATCTTGAACAAATTGGGGTACAACTCGAGCTGGGGACAGTGCGTCTCCAGTCCAGCCCGTCCTAAGCCTGCTATTCCCACGCGGATGGGGGGTCGAGTCGTTTGAATCATGGAAAATTTCCCTTCTCACTGTAATTCGAACCTGCAAAACCACAAGGCATGCATCAATAGTGTTGAGAGTATACCGCTTTCCTCAACAAGGGTCAACACCTTGCACCATGCGGAGATTCGACA
>CAZMLC010000105.1:0-7173 GCA_964567125.1 uncultured Akkermansia sp. | reverse complement strand
GCCGCTGACAGCGATGTCAGCGGCTTTTTTTTATTTTTTAAGTGGCGCTATCAAAAAAGAAACCAGAGACTGCAGGTGAATGCGGCAAGCAAGAAGCCCGCAGTCGCATGGCCCTTTCGCTGATCCTTGATAAGACCGGCAATACTGACTACCAGCGCAAACGGCGGTGCTGCAATAATGAGGATCCCTACCAGGGATCCAAGAGGGGATCCTCAGCTGAATCCCGGGAGCCCCGCGAGCGCACAGATTGTCACAATAGCGTAGGCTAGCCACGGTGCTGCGGCGATGGCTAAACCCATCTTGCCGATTCTATTCTGCGCTGCACAATCCATTGCGAATATCCTCATAAATGATGAACGCATGTTCACGTTCGTTGATAATCACAATCGCAAAAATCGTTTGTTTGTTCAAGCGGATTTAGTGCAAACAGGGGGTGTCGTTGATCCTCCATCGCTCAGATCCGCTGCCGGATTGACCGCACATCTTGCCGTGTTTAAAAATGAGCCTTGGCAGTAGGGTTTATTTTTGTATATTATGTACATATATTTTATGAATAGGCAGCATGGAACAAAGGGGGAACGATGAAAAAAAAGCTGTTTCCGGGGATCCTCGTGGCAGGAATGGTTCAGCTCTGCGTGGCCGGGGAGTCGTCAATCAGCACAGCGTGCGATGCGTGGACCGAGCCTGGACGCTGGGCGCCTGCGGAGTGTACGCTGTCAATATCACCGCTGAGTACCAAGGACTGTCCGGCGCTCAAGATGGAGATCCCTGTTGATTTCTATGGCGGAGAAAAGGCCTATCCCATTGGCTGGCCGCGCATGTATCTGTACTTGCAACCTGGCGAGCAGGATTGGTCTTCGGCGGATCGCTTTACGGTGGAGATCCTGGTGGAGACCTCGCGCACCCAGCTCCCCCGACGCCCCGCGGTCTTTCATTTTTACGATGCGCAGGGCAAGTCCAGCCTGCTGCCACTGGACCGCCTGGTGATCGGTCAATGGACACCCTTGAATGTGAATGTACACGATCTCGGAATTGCGCCGCGGATCGCACGCTTGGGCGTGAACATCAATGAGTCGGATTACCAGCATCAGGACCGCGTGACCTTTCATTTCCGCAACTTCCGTACAATCCGCATGACCGACGTTGCGCTCACGGAACTGCGGATGGTCGCGCCCTTGATCTTCGCCGATGCGCGCGTCTGGCCTGTCGAAGTCGTGGCCGAAGGACCGCTCGACGCGCTGCGCAAAGGCGTTGTCTTTGTCTTCCGTCAGGGCGAGACCGTGCGGCAGACCGCGCGGCTGCCTCTGCAACGCGGACGGCAGCTTCTGAATATTCCGCTCCAGAATGTCTCGGCAGGAACGTATCGCGTGCAGGTCATGGATCGTTTTGTTGATGTCACGGTGGTCGCTTCACCCTATTCCAGCTCAAGCAAGGAGGGCGCGCAATGAAAACTGCATGGATCGTCGCGATTATCCCGTTCGGGCTGTGGGGGTCGATCACTATCTACGATTTCGGCACAGCAATCTCTCCGCTGCATCCCGGCGCTGAATGCGTTACGGTATCCGGGGGCAACGGCGTGACCTGGGGCGATGCCCGCGCACCGCGCCGCGCGCTGACAAACGCCATCGTGCGGGCGTGGCATGAGGAACGTTCGACGAAACGCAGCGTACCACCGGAATCGTTTCAGACGGAACTCTCCTGCGATGCAATCACCAGTGTCTGCGACGACACGCTGCGCTTCGCGGTTCCAGCGGGTGCGTATCAGGTCGTGATCTACACCGGACGCACCGGCGGCAACGCGGCGCAGGTCTGGGATATCACCGTGAAGCAGCAGACGCGCTCCGTGCGCGCAACGTATGCCGGCGGACACGAACTGCGCAAGCTGGTGCTTGCAGCCAACGCCGATGCGCAGGGCTTGACGCTGGCGATCGCGACGCGCAGCCGGTGGGCCGTGAATGGCATCGCCCTCGTCCCTGCTGCTGGATGGCAGGCGGCTCAAAACGAGCTGGCGGTTATCGAGCGTCCGCTCTTTCTCCTGCCGGACGAGGAATTGAAAAAATGGAAGGAAGTGCCGCGCGAAGACTACGCCCCTGCGCCGCAGTGGAGCGAAGCGGAGAAAACCCGCGGATTCGCCTGCTACACGCGCGCCTGGGCGGAACCGATCTGGCCGGGACACGTGCCGCTGCAGCACGAGATCGATGCGCCGGTTCGCGCCTTTGCCGCTTCCGGCGAGTATGAGCCGCTGACCTTTGCCCTTCATGCACTGAAGCCGCTTGCGCGCGTGGATTTCGCGCTGACCGACTTCACGAATGGCCTGCATGCGATTCGTGTGGAGGACTGCGATGTGCGGTTTGTGCGCGCGATGACTGTGCGGCCCAACTACAATGCGGTGAACACCTACTACCGCGCACCGGATGTCTTGATGCCGTGGCAGCCGCAAGGCCTGCCACGCGGTGAGAATATGCGGTTCTGGATCACGGTGAAGGTGCCGCTGGGTCAACCTGAAGGGTGCTACACCAGCCTCGCAACGGTAAGGGCGGATGGCGCGGTGCTCCAGGTTCCGCTCACGCTGCGCATCGTGCCGATCACGCTGCTGAAAGACGAGTCGCTGGTCTTCGGACAATACTACTACACGCCGCTCAGAAATTTGCGCCAGGCGCCGGATGCCTTTTCGCGGGCCTGGTGGCAGGGGAAGGCGCAGGCGGAACTCGAAGATCTGCGCGCACATGGACAGAACACCGTGACACTGAGCCTCTGGAGCAGCTGGGATAAGAAGGGTAAGCGCTGGCAGCATGCCTTTGACGAGACGCAGCGCATGGTGGATCTGATGCGCGGCGTGGGCTTTACAAAACCGCTCGTCTGTTCCATTGCAACGGAGTCCGTGTATGAGAAATATTGTGAAGGCCGCATGGGATCGCACTTGAGCCAGCTTGAGATGCCACCCCCCGCGTTTTTCGAGGAGATGACGCAACTGGTGCGCGAAATCCAGGCGGAAGCGCAGCGCCGGCAGTGGCCGGAACTGCTCTACTATCCTATCGATGAGCCCTCCACCAGTCCGCTCGCTGTAGAGTTCATGACGCGCACGTTGGCCGCGATCAAGCAGGTTCCGGGCGCGCGGACCTACGTGACTGCGGATCCGGAACATGAGCAGTTTGCACCTATGAAACCCTACGTTGACGTCTGGTGCTGCCAGCCCTTCTCGCTGGGGCGCAAGGCGGTGCTGGACGATATGCGCACGCGCGGCGTGGAGTACTGGTGCTATCCCAACCACATTTCGGGCGAGAACGATCATACGCCGACGCTCGGCGCGCGCATGACCTATGGCTATGGGCTCTGGGAGTCGGGATATCGCGCGCTGATTCCGTGGATTTACCAGTCCAGCAGCGGCGATCCCTGGAACTATCTGGATGGCCGTACGCAGGATTTCTTCAACCGCAGCGACGACGATGGCCATCCGATCCCCGTGACCTTGTGGGAGGCCTACCGCGAAGGCATCGATGATGGCCGCTACCTCTATACGCTGCAGACGTGGATTGCGCGGGCGCGCGCACAGGGGCTCACGACCGAGGCCGATGCGGCGCAAAGCGTCGTGGACGAACTGATGAAAGCGATTCCGGTGCAGCCGAAGTACAAGGAGGCAGGCCTCTGGGCTGCCACAACGCTGGACGCGTGGCGCTGGCGAATCGCCGAGCAAATCTTGATTTTACAAAACAAATTGAACTGAGAGGATTACGATGCGACGAGGAATCATTACGCATGCGACGATCGTTTCGCCGGGATGGGAAATCGCGGATGGAACGATTGTGATTGAGGATACCACCATTCGCGCGGTGCAGGGACCGCACGAGACGCTGCCGGAGGCGGAGTGGTGCTTCGACGCCCACGGGGCTTACGTGGTGCCGGGTTTTATCGATGTCCATGCGCATGGCGCGATGGGAGTCGAAGTTACGGACATCGACAATCCCCTGGCTGTTGAGACAATCGCCAAGGCCAAGCTGGCTGAGGGATGCACGCAGTTCTGCCCGACCACATTGACGCTGAGCGAGGAACAGCTCGCCGCAACGCTGAAGCGCATTGCCGCCTACGATAACCGGTACAGTCGCGTACTGGGCGTGCACCTTGAGGGCCCCTACGTCAATCCCGCCTGCCTGGGTGCGCAGAATCCTGCGTATGTGCGACCATTTTCCGTTGAAGAAATCCAGCGGCTTCAGGCCCTTGCACCCATTGCGCAAATCACCTTTGCCGTGGAACTTCCGGGGGGATGCGCATTCACGGCAGCGATGAAGGCTATAGGCTGCGTACCATCCTGCGGTCACTCCAAGGCGACCTTCCACGAATTCGCGCAGGGCTATGCGCAGGGGTTGCGGCATCTGACCCACTTCTGCAACCAGATGACGCCGCTGCACCATCGCGATATCGGCTTGGTCGGGGCCGGGCTGTTCTACGACGATGTCACGGTGGAACTGATCTGCGACCGGGTTCACCTTGCTCCGGAGATGATCCAGCTTGTTTTCGCCAAGAAGCCCGTGGCGTCGATCCAGTTGATTACGGATTCCATGCGGTCGAGCCATCTGCCGGACGGGCCTTCGTCGATTGGCGGGCTCGACGTGATGGTTCGCAACGGCGAGGCGCGTCTGGTTTCGAACAACGCCCTGGCGGGTTCCATGCTGCGCATGAATGTTGCACTGCGCAACGTCTTCGAGCTGACGAAACATCCGCTTTGTGATATCATCCAGACAACATCGTATAACCAAGCGGTTGAACATGGTCTGGGGAATTGCTACGGTAAGATCGAATCCGGGTATTGCGCGGATCTCGTCGTGCTGGACAAAAAGACCTTTGACGTGCGACAGGTGGTTAAGGAAGGTGCGCTGGTCGCACGCGGATGTGAATAGAAAACAAACAAAAAGCAGGTAGACATGATGACAAACGGGAAGATGTTCGCAGCTTGTGTCGTGAGCTGTGTGTGGTCACTGGGCGCAGCGACGGAGATTTATGTCTCGCCGCAGGGTAAGACGGATGGCGTGGGTTCCGAGCGCAATCCCTTTGCAACGCTGGAGCAGGCGCGCGATGCGGTGCGCGCGGAACGGAAAATCAAGCCGAATGAAGCGTTCACCGTTGTGTTGCAGCCGGGCACCTATGCGCTGACGAATTCCTTCCTGCTGACCGAGGCGGACAGCGGACAGCCTGATCAGCCCGTTGTTTATCGCGCGGCCGTGCCGGGCCGGGCGCGAATTTATGGTGGTATCACGTTGCCGAAGGCGAGCTTCAGCGTGTGTACCGATGAAGCCGACCTGAAACGTATTCCCGCAGCGGCGCGCGGCCACGTGCTGGTCTGCGACCTGTCCACGAAGATTGCGGGTACGCTTCAGGAGGTCCCGAACGCGTTCCGCGGCGTCATCACAGCGCCTTTCCTCTTTGCAAACGGCGAACCCAAGGTGATTGCGCGTTGGCCGAATGCTGGCGTGTGGGCCACGTTCACCAAAGCCACGGATGACGGGCTTGCGCCGAAGAATCCAATCAATGCGCACAAGCCGCGCAAGGCGCATCCGGGCGCGTTTGTATTTGACGATGCGCGCATCGCGCAGTGGAATATGGCGAACGGGGTCTGGCTGCACGGCTACTGGACGCACGACTGGTCCGACGAGGTGATCAAGGTGGCTTCCTACGATGCGAAGACGCACGAATTCCGTCTGGCTGCCGCGCACGGTTACGGCATTGCCGCGGGCACGTGGGGCCGCAAGGAGCGCCGTTTTTATGCGCTCAATCTGCTGGCAGAGCTCGATGCTCCGGGCGAGTGGTACCTTGATCGTTCAGCGAAGAAACTCTTTTTCTATCCCGGCAAAACCGATTTCGACGGCGAGGTGGTGCTGACCACCATGCTGCAGCCGCTCATCGATGTGCGCAAGGTCAAGCACGTGACCTTCCAGGGCTTGACGTTTGCGTATGCCCATGGGATCGGCGTGAGCATCCGCGATGGTGTCGGCGTGGCGGTTGAGCAGTGCCGCGTCTTCAACATCGCGCGGGACGGCATTTCGATTTCCGGCCGCGAAAACAGCGTTCGTTCCTGCCGCGTCTACAACATCGGTGCAACGGCCATTACCATCAATGGGGGCGACCGCAAGAACCTGATCAATGCGAACAATATCGCGGAAAACAACCTCGTCTATAAATTCGGTCAATTCACCCGCACTTATGCCGGTGCCTTTGGTCTCTATGGATGCGGCAATGTGCTGCGCCACAACGTCATCAGCGAGGGTCCGCATCTGGCCGTGGCCTACAGCGGCAACGAACACGTGATCGAATTCAATGAGATTTACAACGTTCTGCAGGAGACGGGCGATGCCGGTGCCTTCTACTCCGGACGCGACTGGACCAGCCAGGGCAACAAAGTCCGTTACAACTACTTCCATGACATCGGTGGCGGCGGGCAGGGGCAGAATGAGCACATCATGTCCATCTATCTGGACGACTGCGATTGCGGCGACACGCTACAGGGCAATCTGTTTCTGCGCGCCGGACGCGCGATCTTCATGGGGGGCGGCCGCGACAACATTGTGGTCGGTAACCTCGTGCTCGACAGCGTGGTCGGGATCCATCTCGATTCGCGCGGTATGACATGGCCGCACTGGAACCGTCCGGATGATGGCTGGTATCTGGAAGGCAAAGCCATGGAGATGAACTACAAGAATCCGCCGTGGAGCACCCGCTATCCGTGGCTGGCCGCAACCATGGACAATGCACCGAAAGAGCCGCTCGGCAATGTCTTTAAGAACAATTTGGTGATCGACTCCAAGAGTCAGGCCCTCAGCTTTGACAAGAATGTGCGCGATGTCTTCCCGAAACTCGAGAGCGCGAACAATATCGTGGTCGACTCCGTGGGCACCAACAAGAAGGCGCAGCTGCAATTCACGCTCAAGGGCTTCAGCGGTGTGCAGGGCGAGCCGGGAAAACCACTGGATGTGAAAGCGCTTGCGGAGGGTGCGGGTTTGCGCGCCTTTAAGAAAAACGCAGCGGTCATGCAGCTGATGCCGGCCTTGGCGGAGATCCCGGTTGAGAAGATCGGCCTCTGCGATCCTTCCAAACTCGCGAAGTAAGCGTGCTGCTTAATCCTGTGGCTGGGAATACTGGGAGGACTGGGAATACTGAATCGGTCAGTATTCTCAGTATTCC
>CAZMLC010000104.1:0-7251 GCA_964567125.1 uncultured Akkermansia sp. | reverse complement strand
CAGCTCAATGGCGGTCGCTTGTTGACCCCCTATATCAGTGACAACGGCGCAGCCCAGAGTACGATTTTCTTCAACGGCGGTTGTTTGGCGCCCTGGGGAAGCGCGGGGACGGGTGATTTCATTCGCAATGTCAAACGTCTCTACGTCCAGCCGGGCGGCGTTGTGATCGATACGGCGGCGACGGCGATGACGATCACGCGCAGCTTTGTCGATGATCCCGCGTATGCGGGCGTTGCTGGTGGATTCAAGAAGCTGGGATCAGGCACGCTCTATCTCAGCGCCTCAAACGCCTTCAGCGGTCCGATTACCGTGACGGATGGGCAGTTACAGTTTATGGCAACCAATGGCTTGCCCGCGACGTATTCAGGTTCGATCCTGCTGACCAGTAATGCCCTGGTCGCTGCGCGTCAGATCGGAGGCGCGACGTTGCTGGCTCAACAGATGCAGGCGAGTTCGGTCGGACGTATCGGTCTCTATGCGATCAATACCAATGATGCGATCAATCTGGCGTCGCTTCCGAATGTGACGCTGGAGTATCTGGAGAGTGGTTCGTTCAACATGGCGATTACGCCGTATAATAACCGCTATGTTTTCCGTCCCATGGGTGCGACTGTGATGTATGGCGGCGCGATTGACGATGTGACGGGGTATCCAGCTTCGATCACCTTGCCGACCAATACGCCCGCCGCTGGGCGGCTGGTTCTGACTCAGGCGAATGCCATGACCGGTCCTGTTACGATCGAGGGAGGTATCTTGGAAATCCGCCATGCGGGCGCTTTGGGCACCTCGTCCGCTGGGCAGAATATTACGCTGCGCAATTTTGCGGCGCTGAAGCTGAATGCGGAGAACATCCCCGCCGATTTCGTGGCGACGCGCATCACGCCGGATTCGCAAGGCGTGCTGCTGCTCGGTCCCGCGTGCACGAACCAGACGCTGAACCTTGCTGGATATCCCGGCCTCTACGTAGGTACGGATGAAGTCACGCTAAACTACACGGGTGCGCTCACACCCGATGGTACGACCTATCGTCTGGGCGGCGGGCTGCTCTCGACATCCATCAATGCGACGGGATTGAATATCGCCTCGTTGCAGGACGATGGCGCTACGCCGCGCCGCGTGGTCATCGGACAGCCCGGTGTCGTCTATCTGAAGGCGGGGAACAGCTACAGCGGCGGTACGCGCATCGAGAGCAATGGTGTCGCCTATGTGGCTGCGGACGGCGGCTTCGGCGCTGTACCCGCCAGCGTCGATGCGCAGAATATTGTTTTGGACGGCGGCTTCCTGCGCAGCACCAATACGCTCAATACGCTCCATGCAAACCGCGGCGTTTACGTCGACAATGCAGGTGCTTGCCTGCACGTCTATTCCGGATGCAGACTGTTGATTCAAGGCCCGTTGTCAGGAACCGCACCGCTGGCTATCACCGATGTGGGTACTGTGCAGCTGGGCAGTGCAGACAACACGTTCAATGGGCCGGTTTCGCTCAATCCAGTGAACGGTGCAACCACGTTTGAAATCGGCACGGGGACGGCGTATTCGTGGATCTCGACGCAGCCGTTCACCGGCTCGAATCAGGGCGGCGCTGTCGCGCTCAATGCGAACGCCACTGTGACGTTCGCCTCAAAACTCGATGGAACGTTGACGATGGTCAAGCGCGGTTCCGGTGCTGCGTCGTTGTCCGTCGGCAACAACACGTATACGGGCACCACGCGCGTGGAGGCCGGCCTGCTTAAAGTGGCGGCGACCGATGTGATTCCGTATGGCGTGGGCAAGGGCGTTGTTGAGCTTTATGCCGCAGGCACCTTTGATCTGAATGGCTACGATGTACGCATCAACGGCTTGCAGGGTGAGGGTATGGTCACCAATACCCAGAGCGGCACGCAGACCTTGCGCGTGGGCGAAGCCAGTATCTTCGCCTTCTACAGCGGTACGATCGCGCCTTCCGTGACCGTGTCTAAACAGAATGCAGGGGCTGGCTATCAGCTGGACTGCGGCGCTGATGCGCGCGTCAATCCACGTGTGGATGGCGGTGTGCTGGCCTTGCAGAATGTGAGCCGCTTGCAGACGCCGATCACCGTGGCGGCTGGCGCTCAGGCGAGTTTGCGTGCCGCGGCGAACGGGCTTATGGCCGAGTTCATCGACTACACGCCGGTCAATACTGTGGGAATCGATACAAACCTGCTCTCAGCGGCAAGCGTCAATGCTCTCTTTGCGCAGTACACGCCGACCATCGTGACCAATTCGCTGCATCTCGGGCTTGTGTTTAATTACGGCGCCATGACGACCTGCAAATTTCCTGGCAAATATGCGAACAATACTACGGATCGCTTTGCTGCGCGCTGGCGCGGACGGTTCTATGCGCCTGTAGATGGCACCTATACCTTCGGACTTTCCAGCGATGATTGCAGCATGCTCTTCATCAACGACGCGGTCGTGGTCTCGAATAATGTTTTCCAAGGGTATCAATCAGGAGCGCCTCAGCGGAGCGGGTCTATCGCGCTGACCGCGGGATATTATCGCATGATGATCGCCTTCTGCGAGTTGACTGGCGATCAAGGCCTGACCGCCTATGTGACTCTGCCGGGATGTCAGCGCACGCTCTTGCCGCAGGCGCTCTTGGATTACGCGGTCAATGATACGGAGATCACTGCGGTTAATATGCTCGCAGGTGCAACGGTAAGCGGCGCCGGCGTTGCGGAAAAAGCCGGTTGCCCTGCATTGACGCTGGTTTCCGACAACAGCGCCTTTGGCGGTTCGTGGATCGTGCGTAACGGCATTCTGCGCGTGGGCAATGGCGGTGTCGCTGGAACGCTGGGCGGCACGCAGGTTTCGTTGGCGAACGCGGACGCCTGCTTAGCGATCAACCGGTCCGACAACATGACGTTGAACCAACCCATTGGTGGGGCCGGAAGCCTGCGTCAGGAGGGGGCTGGCAGCACAACGTTGACGGGTATCAATACCTATTCCGGCGGTACGACGATTGATCAAGGCGTGGTGCGCGTGGTCTCGCCGGGAACGCTCGGCGGCGGCGTACTGACCAACAATGGCGCACTCGTGTTCGAACTGGATCAGCAGTATGCGCTGTCAAAGGTCGCCCCGTATACCAGCGTCGTGGGTTCAGGAACTATTGACGTGAAGAGCGGCAGCCTTCTGCTGGATCAGGAGGTCTCCGGCGGTGAGTATCGGGTTTCCGGAACCGGCTCTTCCTATCTCACCGCGACAAACATCAACGCGGTGACGCTGGCCGGCGGTACGCTGGGCTTTGGTTCAGGCGCTGCGCGGGTGAGTATCGGCGATGTCAGCAGCTGGCAGTTGAACGGCATCTCATTCTGGAAGACCGAAGGGCAGGTCTTGACGCTGACACCCGGTTCAGGTAACACCGCCGGTTCCGCGATTTACAAGACGCCGGTGCCGATCAACACGCCCTGGGAAATTTCCTTCACTTACCGCGTGGCGGATACCAGTTCTGTTCCAGCCGACGGTTTTGCGGTCTTCATTCATCGCGCCGCTACCGGTGCGACATCCTTGGGCGCTACAGGCGGAGGGAAGGGGTATTCCGGCATTTCGCCTTCGTATGGCTTTGCGATCAACACGTATCCAAACTCGAAGTATGACTTCGCCTGGTGTTCCAATGGCGCGGAGATCGCTTCGTCGAAATTGCCGGGGATAAATGGCATCGTGACAGGCGATACGACCGCGTATGGTCCGATTTATGTTTCAATGACCTTTGATGGCGTGAATAAACTGCAGGCACGGTTGATCCAGGGGAACAAGGTCTTTACCACCAACTGCATAGCGAATATCTCGAATGTCCTTGGCAATGCGACGGGCTATATCGGCATCAGCGGCGGGACAGGCGGATCCTATATGCGCCAGAATATTTCGGATTTGCGCATCAAGCCTGGATCGACCACGATCAGCAATGTGACGTATGCAACAACCCTGACCGCAGCCTCAAACACCAGTTCGCGCGTGGTGGTCGATTTTGGTCAGACCGGACTCGTCACAACGGCGAATGGATTGGTTCTGCAATCTGGAAGCGCGGTGACCTTCGGGCCGGTTGCAGGCGCTCCGACGAACATGCCGTTTACCGTTGTTGTGAACAGCGTTTCCGTAGGAGGAGCTGCGCACGTTACGGTTACGACCAATGGCTCGGGGACGGGCAAACTCGTCTTTTCGCGCATGGTGGTCGATATCACCAGCTGTCTGACGCTGGTCGGCGCCGTGGAGGTTCCCGGCAACACGGTGACGGTGGTTACGCCCAGCGATTTCCGCCGCGGAACCTATCTCATTGCCGATCTGACCGCGGCAACGGGAATCGATGCAACCACGACCTTTGTGGTTGAGGGACCGCAGGATGCGACCGTCTCCTATCGCGCGGGTAAACTCTACCTCTCGCGCCCGAACGGCAGCGTGCTGATGCTGCGTTAATGCGTAGCGGTTCCAAGAAAAGGGCAATCGTGCATCAGCGCGGTTGCCCTTTTTCATTTGCGTAGCCGTGCGTGTGCAATTCCGTTGCGTCGATGATGACGTTCGGCTGAATGTGCTGGTGGATGAGCGGATGGATCTCGGACTGGTAGCGCACAAAGGCCGCGCAGGAAAGGCTCTCCTCGCGCAGCAAGGTCCAGACCCGCTGCGGCATGGAGTCGCCCAGCGCTTCGACCCAATGCTCCTCACCGCCCAGCAGACTGTACCAGGGACAATTCAGCGCCGCGGCGAGGCGGCGTCCCTGACGTGCCAGCAGCGGCGTTGAGATGAGCACGCGGGTGGTCTTTTGCGCGTGCTGTTTAACGTGGCGCAGAAGTTCCTCATCCAAGCGTGGATCGTAATTGCCGGTTAGCATCGCTTCTGTCAACGCGGCGCCCTGTTGCGGATCGGTCGTGCGCGCCAGCCCGGCCAGCCAGGTGAGCAGACGCGGATTATCCATAACGCGGTTGATGACTGAAGGTAGGTTGCGTAATCCCGGTTTGCGCGTGCCGAGCCACGTGCGCAAAGCTCCGTAAAAGATCGGGCCATGCGGCGCTTCCGCCAGCGGCAGATAGGCCGCGGCGGAATGGATCGTGATGCCGAGGCGCGTCCATTGGGTCGTTAGATCGCGGTCACGCAAGCAGTTTTCGCATGCATAACGATCAGCGGTTCCCGGCCGTAACCAGAGCAACGTTATGGGGTGATCGGACATTTATGTCCCTCGCGGTTCACATTGACAAAGGTGATCTCCGTAACGAAAATCTCGATGTCCTCCTCGGTGCCCATTTCGCGGCTGAAGACGCGCGCATGGTAGGTGACCGAGGTGGTGCCGCGATGGAGCTGGGTGATCTCAATGCGCAACATGGCGCCGCCGTGCGCACTTTTGCGGAATTCGACATGGTTCATGCCGATAGTCACAAAACGGCGTCCGGGAAAATCCATGCTGGCGCCCATCCACGCGGTTTCGTCGATCCATTGAAGCAGATATCCGCCAAATAAAAATCCAAATTGATTCGTGTGCTCAGGCATTACCAACTTATACGAGGTCATAATCAAGGCTCCGTGTGTGATGCCAACGAGTGTAGCGGATGCCCCGTGTGGTCACAAGCGTTATTTTTAGACTGCGCGGACGCGGTTTTTTTCGGTTGATATTTTGTACAGCAGGGGCTGAAAACCTGCTGTATAGAGGCACTACGGCAGCGGGTGCGCAGCCCCCGCTGTACCGTGCAGACATCATCCAGAACAGCAGGGTTTTATACAAAAAGAAACCCTTGGCGTGCTTTTCCAAGAAAGGCTTTGTGACTTGCAAACACCCTCATGCTGTGGTACTTTTACACGTTTCTTGTTCAAGGGCTCTTGATGGGAGTATTCGCGTAAACGTTCGCGGTCAACGCAAGGGTGTTTACCGTTCAGATGAAAGTGAGATCGTATGATAAACAAGCGGACAAAAATCGTTGCAACAATCTCCTCCCTCAATTGCGGCGTGGAGCTGATTCAGAAGCTCTATGATGCGGGAATGGACGTTGCACGTCTGAACACGGCGCATATCACCACCGATGAGGCGATGACCATCGTCAAGAATATTCGCCAGGTCTCCGAATCCATCGCGATCATGGTTGACACCAAAGGCCCCAATGTCCGCGTCTGCAACTTGACGGAACCGCTACGCGTCACCGCGGGCCAATCCGTGCTGGTCAGCACCAAGTCAGTTGAACCCGGCAAGGGTTTTCAGGTCAGTTACAACCGCTTCTGCGATGAAGTGAGGATCGGCCAGTCCGTGCTGGTTGACGACGGTACCGTGGAGCTGCTGATCGTGGAACGCAAAGGCGATGCGCTGGTCTGTACAGCCGCGCATGACTGCATGGTCAAAGATAAGAAATCGGTCAATGTTCCCGGCGCGGAATTGAATACGCCTGCGCTGACCAAGAAGGACCGCGACTTCATCGAGTTCGCGATTGCCAACCGCCTCGATTTTATTGCCCATTCGTTTGTGCGCAACCGCGATGATGTCATGGCCTTGCAGAGCATTCTCGACACCAATGAGAGCCCGATCCGCATCATCGCCAAGATTGAGAATCGGCAAGGCGTCACCCACCTGGATGATATTTTAGAGGTGGCCTACGGCATCATGGTCGCGCGCGGCGATCTCGGCATTGAGATTCCCGTCGAAGAGGTCCCGCTCATCCAGAAGCGTATCATTTACTCCTGCATGCGGCGGCATAAGCCGGTGATCACCGCCACGCAGATGCTGCAGAGCATGGAGACCTCCGCGCGCCCGACGCGCGCGGAAGTCAGCGACATCGCCAACGCGGTCATGGACGGTACGGACGCGGTGATGCTGAGCGGCGAGACCGCCAACGGCAAGTATCCCGTCGAGTCGGTCGAGATGATGTCGCGCATTATCCAGGAGACGGAAAAATCACCGGACGACCTTTTCATCCGCGCGGATAAGGATAAGCTCGCCAGCGATGAGCCGGTCCGCGACAACATCGTTTACGCCGCCGTGGAGTGCTCGCGCAAATTGCCGGTCAAGGGGATTGTCTGCAACACCAGTCGCGGTACCTCAGCCAACATGTGCGCCGCCTATCGTGGCAAGGTGCCCATCTTCGGACTGACCTACGACAACGCGGTCTTCCGTCAACTGGCATTGACCTATGGTATCCGTCCTGTGCTCATGCCCTTCATCGCCAATCCGCACGATCTGCTTCAGCTCTCTCTGGAGATGCTCATGACGAAGAAATGGATCGATCAGCACGATCTCGTGGTGATGGTCGGCCAGTTCGC
>CAZMLC010000103.1:3545-7335 GCA_964567125.1 uncultured Akkermansia sp. | reverse complement strand
ATTTCCGCGAGGTTCTGGCGCGTAAGGATATCGATGCCGTGTTGATCGCCACGCAGGATCATTGGCATACGCCGATCTCCATTGCGGCGGCTAAGGCGGGCAAGGATATCTACTGCGAAAAACCGGTCTCGCTCTCTCTGCACGAGGGCCGCAAGCTGGTCGAGGCGGTGCAGGCGAACAAGCGCGTCTTCCAGAACGGTTCACAGTATCGGTCGATGCAGACGATCCGTCCGATTGTCAACTATATCCGGCAGGGCGGGCTGGGCAAGGTCAAGCATGTCTTTACGATCTGGGCCAAGACCCATGTGCCGACACTGGGACCTTCGTGGGTGACGCGGAACCCGACCTTGCCGGAGGAGCCGCTGCCGCAGGGCGTGGACTGGAACATGTGGGTGGGACCCGCGCCGATGCGGCCCTACAACGCCGCCTATCATCGCAACCCGATTCCGGGCGTTGTGCCGTGGGTCTTCTGCTCCGATTTCGGCGCAGGCGCGGTGACGGGATACCATTCGCACGCCATGGAGGTGATTCAGTACGCTATCAACATGGAGACCAGCGGGCCGGTGGAGATCATCCATCCGTCGAGCAAGACCTTCCCGACCCTGACCTGCCGCTATGCCAACGACGTTCTGGTGCACCATCTGGAGGGCTGGGGACAATTGAAGAAACTCTACCCGGGCATGATTCCGGAGGATACCGAGATCAAGGGCTTTTTCGGCGGGCTCTTTGTGGGCGAGCGCGGCTGGATCACGGCGTTGCACGGTGCGCCGGTTCAGGGACCGGATGCGCTGTTCAACGAGACCGGACTGAAGACGCGCGAATTTTCAGGCGCCAACAACCATCATGAGAACTGGTTCACCTGCATCAAGACGCGCGAAAAGCCGAGCTCGTACGAAGAGCTGGGCCATCGCTCCGCGGCAACCGGTCATCTGGTGGATCTGGGCTATCGCTTAGAGCGTTCGCTCAAATGGGATCCGGTCAAAGAGGAGTTCATCGGCGACGACGAGGCGAACCGGTTACGGGCAAAGAGTTACCGTGCGCCGTGGGAAATTGGCTGAGGCAGGGATTCTGTTTATGGGCGCTGTTACACGGATAGTAACAGCGCCTTTTTGTTTGGGTAAACGCGGGCACAGCTCGACTTTGTCATCGGGAATACCCTATATTCAGAATCAAAATGTATGCTGAATGTGTCGGGCGCGGACGGTTTGGACGAAAGGTATCAAGCATTTCGAACCGAAACTGAATATGAAAGTGTGGTGGGTGATGTATCAACGTATTAAACAATGTGTTTTTGCGGTTATCGAACCTGAACGTTACGGGAAGGCTTCTTTTGCGAGCAAACTTTTCGCTTCGGTGATCTTTGCGCTTATCGCGGTCAGTATCGTCGCAGTCTTTGTGCTGACGTTCGATCTTCCCGCCGGGGTGCAGGCTTTTTTTCGCACAGGTTGAATGTTGCTCCGTTATGATTTTTTCCGCTGAATACCTTGTCCGTCTTTGGACTGCCGATCTTTTGTATCCTGCGCTGTCGCATGGACGGGCGCGAATCCGGTATTTTCTTTCGGGCCTGGCGATCATTGATCTGCTGTCGATTCTGCCCTATTTTATTCCATACATTCTGCCTGTTAATCTTCTTGGGTTAAGAGGCCTTCGGCTTTTTCGGTTGTTGCGCATTTTGAAAATGCGTCGGTACACCGATTCATTGACTGCCATAACGAGCGTATTGAAACAAAAAAGTTATCAGCTTCTTGTTTCTATGAGTTTAGTGTTTGTTTTGCTGCTGATCGCATCGCTGCTTATGTATCACCTTGAAAACGGAGCGCAACCCGATAAATTCATCAATGCGTTCTCCGGGTTCTGGTGGGCCGTTGTCACGCTGACGACCGTCGGCTATGGGGATATTTACCCGGTTACGGTCGGCGGGCGTCTTTTAGGGGCTCTGATCGCCATTCTCGGTGTTGGAATGGTTGCAATTCCGACCAGTATCCTGAGTGCCGGGTTTATTGAGAGTTTAAACAAGCGAACAAAGGACGCGCGTGAACATCACGCTGCGACAAGCGGAATGCCGTTTGATCAAAAAGAATTTGAGCAAATATTGCGGGAAATTGTGCGCGATGAGCTGCGCAAACATATGGTCGAGCGAAAAGGCGAATGAGGGGTAAATTCGAGCGACTGATGATCAGTGACAGTGCCTTTGTCGCTGTTGGTGAAAGACATTAATCTTTTCAATTGTGCGATAAGGAATGCGTGGTGGGCCGGTTTAATCGTTTCAGATCATATCCAAACGTAAATTTTCGACCATTTGGTGGACATGACAGCTATCGTCTTTTTTGCTTAAATAAGACCATCTAAATGGGAAAAGTGTATTTCACACTGCTTAAACGGGGATTGCCATGCACGTAATAGTTTGCGTCAAACAGGTTCCGGATACCACGAATGTGCGTATCAATCCGGAGACCAACACGCTGATGCGTGAAGGGGTTGAGAGTATCATGAACCCCTACGATGAATATGCTTTGGAAGAGGCGTTGAAGCTGAAAGACAAGCACGGTGCGCGCGTCAGCGTGATCACCATGGGGCCGCCGCAGGCGGATGTGGTGTTGCGCGAGGCGCTGGCACGCGGTGCGGACGATGGGGTGTTGCTGACGGATCGCGCCTTTGCCGGCGCGGATACGCTGGCGACCTCCTACGCGATCGCGCAGGCGATCAAGAAGATCAACGCTAAGCCGGACCTCGTCTTCTTCGGCAAGCAGGCGATTGACGGCGATACCGCGCAGGTCGGTCCCGGCGTCTCGGAGTTTCTCGATTGCAATCTGGTGACCTACGTGCAGAAGCTTGAAGTGACGGGCGACACCTTTGTGGTTGAGACGCACATGGACGAAGGTATCGATGTGATCGAAGGCAAAATGCCGGCGGTCATGACTGTCGTGAAAGAGGCTTCGACGCCCCGGTTCTCCAGCCTCAGCGGCTGGTCCGACGCCAAGAAAGCTTCGATTGCCAAGTGGGGCGCTGGCGATGTTGGTGCGGTGGCCGAGCACTGCGGCTTGAATGGCTCGCCGACCAAGGTGGTTAAGATTTTTGCTCCGCCCGTGAAGACCGGTGGCACCAAGATGGATGGTCGCGAAGAGCCGTCCGCTGCGGTTCAGGCGATTGTTAAAATGTTGCAGGATAAGGGGGTTTTAAAAGCATGAATGCGCCGATTATCATTGATCCAGCCAAGTGCAAAGGCTGCAAAAAGTGTGTGACCAGCTGCCCCTTTGGTGCGCTGTACATGGAAGGTAAACTCGCGGTGGTTAAAGCCGAGGAGTGCCGCGCGTGCAGTGCCTGCGTGAAGACCTGTCCATTTCATGCGATCACCATGGCTCCGAAAGAGGAGCAGACCACAGGCGTGAATCTGAAAGACTTCTCCGATGTCTGGGTCTTCGCGGAACAGCATCAGGGCAAGGTTCAGGATGTGGTTTATGAATTGCTGACCACGGCGCGGCGTCTGGCCAAGGAACGCGGCTGTCAGGTTTCGGCCGTGCTGCTGGGCCATCAGGTGATGGAGAATGTGCCGCATCTGATCGCCGGTGGCGCAGACAAGGTGTTTGTGGTTGACCAGCCGGAACTTGCCGATTACGAAGCGAATGCCTATACGGATGCGCTGCATCAGCTGATCGCCAAGCATAAACCGGAGGTGATCCTGGCGGGCGCAACAGCGATTGGCCGCGCCTTCTTCGCGAAGGTTGCGGTGCGCGCACGCACCGGCTTGACCGCAGACTGCACGGCGCTTTCGATCGACCGTGAAACCAAC
>CAZMLC010000103.1:0-3445 GCA_964567125.1 uncultured Akkermansia sp. | reverse complement strand
CGCGGCATCAAGAAGGGCGAAAATCTGGAGATGATCCGCAAGCTCGCCGATCTGCTGGGTGCGGAAGTCGGCGTTTCCCGCGCATGCGTCGATGCGGGCTGGGTGACGGTTGATCATCAGGTCGGTCAGACCGGCAAGACGGTCTGCCCGAAGCTCTATCTGGCGTTTGGCATCTCGGGTGCGATTCAGCACTTGGAAGGCATGCGCGCTTCAGACACGATCATCGCGATCAATTCGGATCCGAACGCGGCGATCTTCAATGTGGCGGATTTGGGTATCGTGGGCGACCTGTTCGAGATCGTGCCCATGTTGATTGATGCACTCGAAACGATGAAGAAGTAGGGGGACGATTTAAAATGGCTACGAACAAAGCAATTCAAACCGATATTCTTTGCGTCGGCGCGGGCATCGCATCGCTCTCAACAGCGTTGTCCTTGCTGCGGACGCTCAAGGCGCAGGGTAAGAAGACCCCGCGCATCATGATCGTTGAAAAGAGCCGCAGCGTGGGCAACCACGTGCTCTCCGGCGCGGTCGTTGATCCGGAAGGGTTCAAGGGCTTGCTGACCGAGGAAGAGATCGCCAAGATTCCAATCGAGGCGCGCGTCTCGAAAGAATCCTTCCATATGCTCTTCACCGAGAAGGCGGCCATGCGGATTCCCTGGGTTCCGCCCATGATGCAGGCGCACGGTTTCCCTGTGGGGTCGCTGACCAAGCTGACGCAGTACTTTGCGCAGCTCTGCGAGAAAGAGGGCGCGGAAGTCTTTACCGGGTTTGCCGTGACCGAGCTGATTGAGGACGGCAAGGGCCGCATCATCGGCGCCAAGTCAGGCGCGAAGGGCGTAGATCACATGGGCAATCCGAAGAGCAACTATCTGGCCGGCGAGGAGATCTACGCCAAGGTGGTTGTCCTCGGCGAAGGCGCCTGCGGCATCCTGACCGAAAAACTGATCAAGTCCAAGGGCTTACAGGGCTATCGCGAACAGTCCTATGCGGTGGGTATCAAGGAAGTCATCGAAGTGCCTGCTGACGAAGCGCGCGCCGGTGAAATCGACCATACGTTCGGTTTCCCGGCCGACTGGTCAACTTACGGCGGCGGCTTTGTCTATCACGTTTCACCGACGCAGGTCATGATCTGCTACGCGTACGCTCTGGACTATGCCAAGCCGGAGAAGGATCCGCACGTCATGTTCCGCCAATTCAAGGCCCATCCTGCGGTGGCCCGTCACATTGAAGGCGGCAAATCCGTGGCGTATGGCGCCAAGGTGATTCCCGAAGGCGGCTATTATTCGGTTCCCGAGGTCGTCACCGATGGCGCGCTGATCGTCGGCGACGGCGCCGGCCTCGTGGATACGCTGCGCATCAAAGGCATTCACATTGCCATGCAGTCCGGTGTGGCGGCCGCGCAGACGTTGGCGGAGTGCTGGGATACGGGCGATTTTTCCGTCGAAGCGCTGAAGCCTTACAGTGCGCGTCTGAAAGCGACCTCCGGCTGGAAGCAGCTCAAGCGCGTGAAGAACGTGCGTGCGCCGTTCTCGTCGAACCTCATGTTGGGCGTAGCCAGCGCGGGATGCGCCTGGGCGACCTTCGGGTTGCTGCCCTTCTGGATGGTGCCTATGGCGCCGGATCATGAAGAGCTGAAGCCGCTGAAACACGGTAAGTTGCCGCCGCAGCCGCAAATTACTGCTACGCCGACGTCACCGGATCGTTTGACGGACGTTTTTATGTCTGGTACAATTCACGACGAAGACCAGCCCTGTCACTTGAAAATCAAGGATCGTGCACTGTGTGCGGAATGTATTGAAAAGTTCGGCGCACCGTGTCAGCGTTTTTGTCCGGCGGAGGTGTATCGTCTGGAAGAAGGTCACATTCATGTGGACTTCTCCAACTGTTTGCACTGCAAAACCTGCCAGATCAAAGATCCCTACCAGAATATCGAGTGGACCTTCCCGCAGGGAGGCGATGGGCCACGGTATACGCGGATGTAATTTGTTTAAACGACAGGGGTCGAACGGCATCGACAGGTGCTGATTGGTCTCGATTCCTGTCGGGAAAAAGCGAGACCAATCAAGACCTGTCGAACGAAAAGGGAGTTAACATGAACGCATTCAATCGCAGAACATTCCTAAAGGGTACTGCAGCGGCGGCAGCGATTCTGCCGACCTTCAATATTCTCAGTCAGGACAAAAATACGATTGGTCCGGCTGATGATCAGATCAATGTGGCGGTTATCGGTTATGGCGCTGAAGGCCAGATTCTGACTGACGCCGCCATGAAGATCCCGGGGGTTCGCTTCAGAGCTGTCTGCGATATCTGGGCTTTCCACCGCCAGAAAGCACGCGGTGTGCTGCGTTCCATGGGCCATGACGTGACGGTCTACGAAGATTATCGCGAGATGCTGGCCAAGGAAGACAAGAATATCGATGCGGTCATCGTGGCAACCCCTGACTGGATGCATGCTGAGCATACCAATGCCTGTTTGCGCGCCGGCAAGCACGTCTACTGCGAAAAGGAAATGTCGAACCAGCTCGAGAAGGCCAAGAGCATGGTGATCACCCAGCGCGAGACCGGCAAGATTTTGCAGATCGGCCATCAGCGCCGTTCCAATCCGCGTTACATGCACGCCATCAACAACGTGATCCGCAAGGCCAACATGCTGGGCCGCGTGACGCATGCGTATGGTCAGTGGAACCGTTCGGTCGCGCCCTTCCTGTCGGTGCGTGAGCGTCTGAACATCCCGACGGAAACGCTGCAGAAGTATGGCTACGAGAACATGCAGCAGTTCCTCAACTGGCGCTGGTTCGCCAAGTACGGCGGCGGCCCGATGGTCGACTTGGGCTCCCACCAGATCGACCTCTTCTTCTGGGTCTGGGACTGCGCGCCGATCTCGGTCACCGCGATCGGTGGTAACGATTACTACAGCCGTGAAATGAACGACAACGTCATGGCGATGTATGAGTTCAAGACGAAAGAAGGCAAGATCAATCGCGCCTACTACCAGGTGCTGACCACCTCCAGTCGCGGCGGTTTCTACGAACAGTTCATGGGCGAAAACGGCTCCTTGACGATTTCCGAAATCGCGGCGCGTGGCAACACGGTGCAGCGCGAAGTGCGCGAAGGCGTCCCGACCTGGGATCAGTTCGCCAAGCAGGGTCTTGTGCTCCAGCCGAAGAAGCCGGTGGCTGCGCAGGTGACCAGCAACGTCGCGATCGACGTGCGCGTTACCGCGGAAGCCGAAGGCTGGCCGTTGCCGGTCGATCTGCTCAAGCCCGCACACATGCCGCATCTGGAAAACTTCTTCTTCGCTGTGCGTAAGAATAAACCCGAGGCGTTGAACTGCCCGGCGGATCTGGCTTACGAATCAGCGGTCGCCGTCTTGGCTGCGAATGTGTCTGTCGCGAAGCGCCAGACCATCTATTTCAAGCCTGAAGATTTCAAGGCGTAAGGT
>CAZMLC010000102.1:0-7372 GCA_964567125.1 uncultured Akkermansia sp. | reverse complement strand
CAGGATCGAAGATCGGCCAGGGCTGTTGCTGATCCACGACCGTCATTTTCAAGCAGGGGATCGCCCGCGTGAGGCTGAGTGTGCGGATCTCCAGATCGTGAGCGGGAAAGCGCGCCGCATCATCGCCCATGAGCCAGGTGCCGGTCAGCAGCGAGATACGGTTCACCTGGGTACAGTCGAAATCAGAACGCTTTTTCAAGCCCCACAGCGTGATCAGCTGATCATAAGGAATAATACAGGTGTTGAGCCCTGGTGTCAGCCGCAAGTTGGTGCCGAGACCACCGCCGGTTTTCATCGCAAAGCCCAGTTCAAGTGCCGCTGCATGCGCGGTATGGTTCATGATCTCCGCATAGATCGCCAAGCCCGCGAGCGAGGCGACCGGCAGTCCGCCGGCGATGCTGACTCCGCCGCAGGCTCCGCGTTTCTCGGCGCCGGCAACGACGAGTCTGATCGAGTCCGGTGTGGCGCGGATGTCGACGGTCTGGAACGCGTGTTTGGAAGGGGTGAGCGCACCCTGTCCGGTCAAGAGGTTTTGCCGCGATGCCGCGGAATCGGGGAGGAACGCTGCTCCAGGCGTATGGGCTGTCGGATAACTGCTGGTACCGACGCGAAACCGCGCCAGCCACGTTCCGGCGCTGAGCGTATGGGCCTTAAGTGCTGCGGACGGTCCTAGCGTGAAGCTGAGAACCTCGTCAGGCTTCTCTTGCTTGCACAGCAGAAGTTCAACTGCGGTTTTCGCTGTTGTGGTGAAGGGCGTCGGGCAGGGTTCATCGACGCCGATGAGCGCAGGTACGGAACCGCGGATGAGCGGCTCCGTGCAGGGCGATAGCGGGGGCGTGATGTAGGCGGGGACAAGCGCGCGTGCCGCTTGTTTCTCCATATCCGTCAGCTGTACACCCTGTCGAACGAGAAGGTAGTCGTGCGCATGATCAAGAGGAACGACAACCGGTGCATCGCCTAAATCCGGCAGGTGCGGCGTGAGGGAATGCGCGATCGGCAGCAGGCGCGTTTTTTCGTGGTCTGTGCCCGTGTAGGCATCTTCGCGGTCAAAGACATCGGGATAGATCTGGACGCGCCAGATGCCCGGTGCGACCCGATCGAGGAAGTAGGCACCGGAGCCTGCATAGCTGACGATTGGCGAAGCGCCGCAGCCCCAGACATGTTCCAGCTTTTCGGGTGCAGGGGGCCGCTTCGTGGTCGCGTTACTTGTGTAAAAATGCGTGGCCGTCGCAAAGAGCGAAAGATCGTCAGGCCCTGAACTGTAAAACTCACCGAAGGTCATCTCATTGGTGGCGGCAACGAACGGGGTGTAGAGCGGGATGTTGCGAAAGACTTCGGCTGCAATGGCGAGGGAAATCGCCTTGCCTGGCGTGTAGAGCAGATTGAGAAAATGCGTCTGCCAGTTTTTATTGTTCGCGGCAATGGCCGCGGGATCGTATTGGAATTGCGATGCAACTTGTATGCCCTCCGAACGGAAGAAGCGGGCCATGGAGGGATACATGTGCGAGCCATGGACATCCGCGGCATCGAATTCGTAGACCATGCGCGATTTCGTGGCGATGGCTGGCGAGGGATCCAGCGACGAACCCTTTGCGCGCGCGAGCTGGTGCGTTTCATACGCTTTGCCGTTCACGAGCCCGGTCGGATAGGTCGAGCAGGTCACACCGTCGATGCGTGCGGCCCCGGCTGCCGCATTGCGGCCCTGCCACGAATTGTAATAGATCGGCTTCTTTGTTGCGCTCCGCAGCGCATCCGCAAGCACGTTGATGTATTCAGTCACGCACGCATCCGGCGTCCCCTTGGGATAGAGCGGTTCGTTGATGCATTCAAACGCAAGGATACAGCCATCCTCGCCGTAGCGCATATTCGTATAGCGGTTCACATGCTGCGCAAACTGCTGTAGAAAGCGCGCCTGGATCGCCCAGGCGGTGCGCGATGTGGTCATCTCCGGCATGGTGTAGTCGTTGGAGAAGCCTTTGTCGCCATTGTAGGAGCAGGGCCACCATGCAATGGGCGTAAGCACGACGTAGATGTTGTTCTTGCGGCACTCCGCGATGAGATAATCCAGCAGCTCGAGATGGTGATTGTCAATGAGATTGCCCTGTTTGTCGCTGAATTGACGCTCGAAGCAGTGGATGCGCACAACGCCGAGGTTGAGGCGGCGCAGGTGTGCGATGTCTTGGCGGATGGAGGCTTTATAATCCAGGTTGGCCGCCTTGTGACTGTCGTAGTCCCACGTAAACGGCGTATAGAGGTTCACGCCCAGCAGCGCGACCTCAGCCTGATTATCGCTCCAGCGTAAAATGCCCTTGGGGTCCACGCGCGCCTCACGGTCTGCGAGCGGAGTCGCTAGCGCGTAAAACCCCATGGTGAACGCGCTGGCGATGCCTATGCGAATGAGCGTCATGAAATACCTATTTCTGTTGCAGCGTTTGATGGGCGATCTCCTGCAGAATCAGCGCATCTTCCGTGTTCAGCCCTTTAGGCGTAAAGGTGTTGCCCAGGCAAGACTTCTTGAAGAGGAATTCGAACCAGAGGCAGCCCTGAAGATATTCGCCGGCTGTGTTGGCATGAAAACCATCGAAGCCAAGTTTGTCACTTCTCCACGAATATCCGGCATGCAGCGACCGTTTTTCTTTGGGCAGCTGCGGTTTCACAGCTGTTTTGCTGTTGAAGTTCGGGTCAGGGATAAAGGGCCCCCAATCCTTGGAGGCCTTGGCGCGGGCAAAGGCATCGCCGCAGGGAATGATGCGGAAGCCGGTCTCTTGCGCCAGTTTGCCATACGCGGCTTTGAGTTGGGTGTACATGATGTCGTCGTTGAAATCAGTGCGGCCCCAGAAAGCGTGATCCGGCCGATAGGCCCAGGTCTGGTGGATGACAATTTCCGCTTTTGGCGCATATTTTTTGATGTAGGTGATCAGGCGGTCGACGTGCGGATGAAAAGTTTCAAACTTAAAGCTCTTGGGGCTTGCCTGTTGGATGGTGACATAATTCCACTCCTCCATTTCAAGCAATTGGCGCAGGCTCTTCCCCTCATACGGTTTGCCCTCCTTATCTTGCGGATTAACGTCAAAGGCATCCGCGTGGCGCATATGGCGCTCGAAATCGCACCCGCCGATGTAGGCGTTCTTGAGAACGATCTTGCACCCTGCGGCTTCCGTGATCTGCGGAAGGAAATGGTGGGCGTTTTTGGAAAAACTGTTTCCGACGGAGAGGACTTTGACAAATTTTACGTCTGCGCTGGCCGCACATGCGGCAAACAGAAGCGAGGCGATGAGACAGGTGGACTTCATGTATCGTGTTCCTTTAGTGTTTTTTGAAAAAGTTTTCGTAGTGCGGCAGAGGATCCAGGATGCCACCGCTCGCCGCATAGTAATCCGCAGGCAACTCAAAAACGCCGGCGCGTGGAGTGGACCAAGCGGCATTCGGATGCGCCAGATACGTCCGCATAGTTTCCCAGTTGCGATAGTTCTGATGACCGTTTGTTTCCAGTAATCCCAGCCCGTTCAATCCCGGGAAGGCGGCCAGGCGTGCTGCCACGCATTTATTCCATTCGACCAGAATGGGGCAGACTGTGAGATCGGCGCAGAAGCAGGGAATAGTGCGCGTATGCGCGGCCTGGGCGATCTGCATGGTCATGCTCATGGTCTTGGCAATGGGTTTCAGCGCCATGGCGCGATAACCCATCTCAATGCGTTCGAGGGCATCCGCGACGGTGTGCGCGCTCTCGTCAGCCGCGAGGCGGACGGGGATGTCGTGCACGTCGATCGGCGCATATTCGTCGAACGGTTCCTCGATGAGGGCGACCTGTTCCAGCGCGCCGATTTTGTCCAGATGGTCGATCAGCCGCAACAGCGTTTCTTTCTTCTCGTAACGTCCGTTCGCGTCAAAATAGTAGGGTAGCTTGCCGGTGCTCGTGTGCGGGGTACGGCACTCCTTGAGTACGGCGTGAATCGCGCTGATGCGCGCCATATCTTTTTGCAGCATCTCCTCCTGTGTGCCCGGTTGCCCGATCTTTATTTTCATAAAGAAATAGCCGGATTCGACCGCGCTTTTAATCTCCGGGATCGGAATGCCATAGGCCATCAACGGGATCGCTGCCACCTTGTTGTGATGGGCGCTCAAGGCTGGCTTATATGCAGCGGGAATCATCTGGTCGAAGGAGGTCAGCTGATTTTCGCGGGCATACAGGATCCACGCCGCGTTGTCCACGCCGACGAGCGCATTCAGCGCAAACGTCTTGCGCAACTTCGGGTTGTTCGTGATCTTCTGCCCGTACGCGTAAACGTCGGGCAGCAGGCGCTCCAGAAGATCGACGGGTGTCTGGAAGGTGACGTTGCGCGCGCGTTGAAGCGCATAGGCGGTGAGGGCGAACATCAGCGCATTGCCGGCCGCTTCGGAGTTCGCGAGGAAGACGCTCGCATCGCTCCACAGCGTGCTGTGCGTGCAGATGCCGATGCCGTGTTGGCCGCCTGCACTGCGGAGCAGCGCCGCGCTCTGCCAGATGTTGGTGAGATAGCCACCCTTGAAGCCGAAGGGCCGGATCAAAGGTTCGCGCTCAAAGTCGCAACTGGTCTCCGCAATGGTGATCTTTTTGGGTGTCAGCGACGCTGCGGCCGCATGAGCAGGGGCTGTTGTCATAGCAAGGACTCCCGAGGCCGTTGTTGTAAGAAAGGTACGGCGATTCATGACCAGATTCCTTTGAAGAAGTTGACTTCGTGCTGGGTCCGTTGCAGCGCGCGTTTGTATTTTTCAGCAAAGGGCAGCGCCTGCTCCTCTTTGCTCAGAATTTCATGTTCGCAGTGGATGCTTTTCAGCGGCGTGTCGACTTTCCACTGCGCGCAGAGGGCCGCATACTCCTTCCAGGGCACGCAGCCTTCGCCCGCAGGGCAGCACGTGACGGAGTTCGATTCGCTGCGCTTAAAGTCCTTGTGGCAAAGGCTGCGAATGTACGGGGCCATGAGCTGTAGCGTGGTGCGCCACGATCCGGACGTTTCGGCGAAGGCGTGGAAGAGGTCATACTGACAGCTGACGTGTTGCGGATCAAAGCTTTTGAGTACCGCGTAGAGATCCCAGACGACTGCACCGAAAAAGACGCGCTTGCCGACGGTGCGGTGGACTTGATAGCCCGCTGTCATGGCGAGATTGGCATTCAGCTTCTGCAGAGAACCCAGTTGTGTTTTGAAGCTTTCAAGCTGCTGACCCGGTGCAGTTTTGTCGTCGTAATGATAATATCCAGTGCGGTAGAGCGAGAGGCCGCAATCAGCCGCGGTTTTAAGCACCGTTTCGGCGTAGGGCGTCGTGCTGTCCGTGATGGCAGTCACCATCATCTTGCAGGTCAATCCCTGCTTGCGCGCAGCAGCGACCGCGCGCGGCAAGTCGGTGGCCACGCGTTCCGGTTCGATGTGACCTTTGGGCCGTACGGTGTACTCAATGCCCTGAAGTCCGGCAGCAGCTGCGAACTCGGCGAGCTGATCAAAATCGAGCCACTGGAAGGATTTGGAAAAGAGGTGAAATCCTGTTTTCGGACACGGTTTTTCAACGCCCTGGACGGGTGCGATACAGGATGCCCCGGCGCAGGCCAGCGTCGTGAGAAAAGTTCGTCGATCGGACTTAGCCCAGGGTGTAGGGTTTCCGGTAGTCATAGCTGAGTAACTCATTGGCTTTTTCGCAGTTGGTGAAACGTTCGCTGAGCGGATCCCATTCCAGCCGCTGCTTCATCGTGACGGCGATGTTCGCCAGATGCGCGAACGAGGTGGAGCGATGGCCCTCTTCGAGTGGACAGAAGGGCGTCTGGCGCGTCTTGACGCAGTCGAGGAAATTGCGGATGAGGCCGACGGCTGGTCCAGCCCGGCTACCATCCGCCAGCATGGGCGAGGGTTCCGCATATTTTGCGGCTTCGACGCGCGTCTTCCACGTCTGGAACTGGCCTGGCCGCGACGGTACGATCTCGTAGGAGTTTTCGTCGACATAGACCGTGCCTTTTTCGCCGCAGATCTGGATGTCCTTCATGGGCAAAAGCTGTCCGCCGTTGTTGTCGTGCAGCGTAAAGGTGACGAGGCGTTTGGAGGCGAATTCAAAGATCACTTCCATCGTGTCAGGGATATCGGCGTCGTGATCGATCCAATAGCGTCCGCCGGTCGCGTAAATCGCGGAAGGTGCGGTCTCCTGCATCATCCAGCGGATCGCGTCGAGGTAGTGTACGCCCCAGTTGCCCATCTGCGTGGAAAACGCGCTATGCCAGCGGAAAAAATAGGGTGCGATGTTGTAGCGGTAAGGCCGGAAGGGCCGCGGTCCGACCCAGCGGTCCCAATCAAAATCAGCAGGCGGGGCTTCGTCCTTGAAGCGTCCGATACCTGCTGAGCTGAGGTTGTTGACGCGCCAGCTGCGCGCCACGCGCAATTCGCCGAGGTGTCCGCCGTGCAGCAGGGCCGCGAGCTTGTGATGCACGCCGCTGCCGCGCCGATTCAGGCCGACAGCCACGATCTGTTTGGAGGCCTTCTGCGCCTCGACCATGCGTCGGCCTTCAGCCAGCGTAATGGTCAGCGGTTTTTCAACGTAGACATCCTTGCCGGCTTGGATCGCCTCAATGGTCTGGATGGCATGCCAGTGATCCGGCGTCGCAATGCAGACGGCATCGATCTCCTTGTTGGCCAGCAGGTCGCGGTAATCCGTGTAATAGGTGACGGGCTTGGGAAATTTCTCGCCCATCTGCGGAATGCGGTCGCCCAGCAGTGTACGCCAGCGTGGTGAGACTGCGGCATCGTCGCGCCGCATATAGGGGCCGTACACATCGCACAGCGCGACGACCTCGACATCGGGCTGGTCCATGAAAATATGCAGGAGCTGCGAGCCGCGGTTGCCCACGCCGATGAATCCCATGCGGATCGCGTTGGGTTTGCCCTGCGCAAACGCAGGCATCGCGAGTGCGCTTGCCGTTGCTGCGCCCGCTTTGATAAAAGCGCGCCGATTCGTTACTTGAGTCATTTTCGCTCCCCTTCCATGTTGACGCGATAGGCATTCAGTTATGCCGAATTCAGTCGTACAGCAACTATAATTCTTTTCCGAGCCGTTGGCAATCCAAAAGCAGTCGCGGACCGTGCCGCGCCATGCACGGCGAAAAGACCTTAAAAAGCCTATTTTCACAGGGGCTTTTAACTTGACACCCCCTGTGGAAAGACTATACTGCAAGTCCCGTTAAAGGCATATAAGGAAGTGTTATGAAAATCAAAGCAAAATCCGCCGTTAAACCGGCCACAGAAGTAACCGTTGCAACGTCCGCTAAACCGGCAAAGAAAGTTGCAAAGAAGGCTGCGAAGCCCTCCGCGAAAACGCAGCGTGTGACTTTCAGTGTCCATGCGAAACCCGGCAG
>CAZMLC010000101.1:0-7420 GCA_964567125.1 uncultured Akkermansia sp. | reverse complement strand
ACAGATGCTTTCAACTAGCACGCATAGGATCGATATGGTATAGTGAAGCGTTCTATTTTTTGAATTTATGGCGAGAAGGACATAGGGATTTCATGAACCTGATTAAATTACTTTTTGGTACCAAACACGAACGCGATTTGAAACGGATGAAACCGTTGATTGAGCGGATCAATCAGCTCGAGGTTTCGTATCAATCGCTGACCGAAGACCAGCTGAAGGCGAAGACCCAGGAATTTAAACAGCGCGTTGCGAATGGCGCGTCCCTTGATGATATCCTGTGCGAAGCGTTCGCAACCGTCAAAAATGCCTGCCGCCGCCTCTGCGGCACAACGCGCATCGTCTGCGACCATGAACTCACCTGGGATATGATCCCCTTTGACGTCCAGTTCATGGGCGGTATTACGCTCCATCAGGGAAAAATTTCGGAGATGCAGACCGGTGAAGGTAAAACCCTCTCCGCAACGCTGCCGCTCTACCTGAACGCATTGACTGGAAAAAATGTCCGCCTCGTCACCGTGAACGATTACCTCGCCCGCCGCGACGCGCAATGGATGGGCCACCTTTACGAATACCTCGGACTCACCGTCGGCTGCATCCAGAACAGCATGGGGCCCGATGAGCGCCGCAAACAATATGCCTGCGATATCACCTACGGCACCAACAGTGAATTCGGCTTTGACTACCTCCGCGATAACGGTATGGCCGTCGAACCCGCGCAAGTCGTGCAAAGCGGACACTACTTCGCGATCATCGACGAAGTCGACAGCATCTTGATCGATGAAGCGCGTACGCCGCTGATTATCTCCGGTCCTGCCGCACACTCCTCGACCGCGCAATACGTGGAACTGAAACCGCGCGTCGAACGCCTCGTCCGCCGCCAACAGGAAATCTGCAACGACATCATCAACGACATCAAGAAAGCGATTGAAGAAAATGATACGGAGACCGCGATGCACAAGATGTATCAGGTCTACCACGGCATGCCCAAGCATACCCAGTTCCTCCACCTGCTCGAAGAGCCTGCGACGCGCAAGCTGCATGAGCAAGTCGAAAACATGATGCTCACAGAGATGCGCAAGGAACTCGCCCGCGATCTGCGCGAAGAACTGCTCTTCACGATCGATGAACGCACACGCGAAGTGGCTCTGACCGACAAGGGCTGCGAAGCCATGTCGCCCGCAGACCCGGAGATGTTCGTCATGCCGGATCTCGTCTCCGCCATGGCTGCTCTGGATGGCGACGCCTCGCTCTCCGCGGAAGATCGCGCCAAGAAACGTCAGCAGATTCAGGCCGACTTCATGGCCCGCAGCGAACGCGTCCACAATGTGGATCAGCTGCTGCGCGCCTACTGCCTCTACTCAAAAGACGTCGATTATGTCGTGCAGGACAACCACGTCTACATCGTCGATGAATTCACCGGACGCGTCTTGCCTGGCCGCCGCTGGAGCGATGGCCTCCACCAAGCGGTCGAAGCCAAGGAAGGCGTCGAGATCGAACGCGAAACGCAGACCCTCGCGACGATCACAATCCAGAACTACTTCCGTCTCTATCAGAAGCTCGCCGGCATGACCGGTACCGCGGAAACAGAAGCGGGCGAATTCCATGACATCTACAAGCTCGATGTCGTGGTGATCCCCACCAACCGCCCGGTCCGCCGCGTCGACGCGAACGACAAAATCTATAAGTCGCAACGCGAAAAGTACAAAGCGATCCTCGATGAAGTGACCCAATGCCATCAGCGCGGACAACCCGTCCTGCTCGGCACGGTGACGGTCGAAACGTCGGAAGTGCTGAGCCGCATGCTGCGCATGGCCAAGATCCCGCACAATGTGCTGAATGCCAAGAACCATGCGCGCGAAGCGGAAATCGTCTCGCTCGCCGGTCAGCCCGGCGCCGTGACGATCGCGACGAACATGGCCGGCCGCGGTACCGACATCAAGCTGGGGCCCGGCGTGGTCTGGGTTCCCGAAACAACGATCAAATCCGGAACCAGACTCTCGGATCCCTACGAGAACGGACACAAGACGCTGAAAGACCTGCTGATCGAACGGCCCTGCGGCTTGCACGTCATCGGCTCGGAACGTCACGAATCACGCCGTATCGACCGCCAGTTACGCGGACGCTGCGCACGTCAAGGTGACCCGGGCTCGTCGATCTTCTACATCTCGCTCGAAGATAATCTCATGCGCCTCTTCGGTTCTGACCGCATTGCCAGCATCATGACTCGCCTCGGCATGGAAGAGGGCGAAGCCATGGAACACAAATGGCTGAACCGCTCGGTTGAAACCGCACAGCGTCGCGTTGAACAGCAGAACTTCGCCATCCGTAAACGGACCCTCGAATACGATGACGTGATGAATAAACAGCGTACGGTTGTCTATGATCTGCGCAGCGAAGTGCTCACCTCTGAAAGCGCACATGAAAAGATCCTCGATGTCTTCAACGATCTGATCCTGACCCAGTGCGAAAAGTTTATGACCGTCGCTAAGGAGGCACAACCGCAAGCGCTCGTTGAATGGGCCATGGATACCTTCCCCATCGCGCTGCGCGAAGAAGACATCCAGACCTTCAAGGGCCAGCCTGAAGCCGCCGCTGAACTCATCTACAAACAGGTTGAAGAGGCCTACGAGCTGAAGTGCTCCATGGAAGATCAGCGGATCCTCCCGATCATGGAACGCACGGTCTTCCTGAGTTGTATCGACCGCCAATGGCAGGACTATCTGCGCGCCATGGACGAACTGCGCCACGGCGTGAATCTGCGCGCCTATGGTCAGCGCGACCCGCTGGTCGAATACAAGCGCGAAGCCTTCACGATGTTCGGCGAACTCATGATGCAAATCAAAACCGAAGTCTCGATGTCGGTCTTCCGCGCCACCACGGTTCAGAATTTTCAGCGGATGATGGCGCAACCGAATCGCGTACGCGTGCAGACCGTCCATGCCGACGTGAATATGCTGGCTGGCAACGGGCAGCCGCCTGCGGATCCCGAACCGCCGAAACAGCGCGCGATCTCCTCTGACGTGCCACAAGCCGCGGTCGCCAATTTCGACGCCATGATCCAGGCAATGGAAAAGAACCAACGCGCACCTGCGCCACGCGCTTCTGCGGATATGGGAACCGTTGGCCGTAATGATCCTTGTCCGTGCGGCAGCGGTAAAAAGTACAAAAAGTGCTGCGGACAAGGACTTTAACATGGGGCAATGAGCACAAGGACTAGAAAACACGCTGTCTCCGTATGGTTTCCCCTTACGGCCGTGGTTGTGTTGTGCTCGCTCTGGTTCGCCGGATGCTTCAGCGGACGCATCGCGCGTCCACGCAGTCCCTACACCCTGATGCAGATGACCGTCACCGGGTATTGCAACTGCGGCATCTGCTGCAGCTGGGAATACCCGTGGTACTCGGTTTACGGACTCTTCGGCTCCCCGTATATCAATGCCGGCACCAACAAGGGGAAACCCAAGAAAATAGGCTATACTGCAAACGGCATGCGCGCCCAGCACGGTACAATCGCTGCTGATCCCTCCCTCCCCTTCGGCACCGTGATCTATGTGCCCGGCTACGGCTATGGCCGTGTCGAAGACCGCGGAGGCGCGATCCAAGGAAACAGACTCGATCTCTGGTTTTCAACGCACGAGGCGGCGAAACAATGGGGCCGCAAAACTCTGGTCGTCCGCGTCTGGAGACCGTGATGAAAAAGGAACGAATATGAGCGAAGAAGTCAAACCCGCCGAATCCGACACCGGCCGGCATTTTTTGAAACAATGGATCGCCGAAGATGTGGCCGCTGGCCGCACCGGCGGCTGCGTAGTCACGCGCTTCCCACCGGAACCGAATGGCTATATCCACATCGGCCACGCAAAAGCAATCTGCATCGACTTCGGCATGGCCAAGGAGTTCGGCGGCCAGTGCAACCTGCGCATGGACGACACCAACCCCTCGAAGGAATCGGACGAATATGCGGAGAGCATCAAGACCGATATCCGCTGGCTCGGCTTTGACTGGGGCAACGGCTTCTACAGCGCAGCCAACCTCTTCGACAAAATGTACGAAATCGCCGAGAACCTGATCCGCAGCGGCCACGCCTACGTCTGCGCGCTTACGCAGGAAGAGTGGAAGGAATACCGCGGCATCCCCACCGTCCCCGGCAAAGAAAGCCCCACGCGCAATCGTTCCCCTGAGGAGAATCTGGATCTCTTCCACCGCATGCGCGCCGGCGAATTCGCCGACGGCACGCTCTGCCTCCGCGCCAAGATCGATATGGCCTCGCCGAATATCCACTTCCGCGACCCCGTGATCTACCGCATCATGCACGTGCCCCACTATCACGCCGGGGATAAATGGTGCGTCTACCCCATGTATGACTTCGCCCATCCGATCGAAGATGCCTGCGAAGGCGTCACTCACTCGATGTGCACGCTGGAATTCGAAGTCCACCGTCCCCTCTATGACTGGGTCGTTGACCGCATGGATGAAATGGGCATGCTGGTGGTCCGCAATGGCGTCAAGATTCGGCCGCAACAACGCGAGTTCGCGCGCCTCAACCTCACGTATACCGTGATGAGCAAACGCAAATTGCTCCAACTGGTCCAGGAAAAGCACGTCAACGGCTGGGATGACCCGCGCATGCCCACGGTCTGCGGCCTCCGCCGCCGCGGCTATACGCCCGAAGCGATCCGCGATTTCTGCGAACGCATCGGCGTCTCGAAGTACAACAGCGAAACCGATGTCGCCCTGCTCGAATACTGCCTGCGCGACGACCTCAATAAGAAGGCGCTCCGCCGCATGGCCGTGCTCGACCCCGTCAAGGTCGTGATCGACAACTTCATCCCCGGCAGCATCGAATTCGCCGAAGTGCAGAACAATCCTGAAGACCCGAATGCCGGCACGCGCAAAGTGCCCTTCGGCCCGGAACTCTGGATCGAACGCGAGGACTTCATGGAGATTCCCGCCAAGAAGTTCTTCCGCATCACGCCCGGCCAGGAAGTGCGTCTGCGCGGCGCCTGCCTCTTCACCTGCACACACGTGGAGAAGGACACCGAGGGCAACGTGATCGCCATCCACGGCACCTATGATCCCGCCTCAAAAGGCGGCAATTCGCCCGACGGACGCAAAGTCAAAGGCACCATCCACTGGGTCTGCGCCAAGACCGCGCTTCAGTTCCCGGTGCGCCTCTACGACCGCCTCTTCACGGTTCCCGATCCCATGGGCGATGAAACGAAGGACTTCCTATCGTTCATCAATCCGAACTCGCTGAAGACCGTACAAGCCTACGGTGAACCCGCTCTAGCCGATGCGCAACCCGGCGAGAAGTTCCAGTTCGAACGCGTCGGTTATTTCTGTGCAGACACGGTCGACTCGAAACCGCATGCCCCGGTCTTTAACCGGACGGTCACGTTGAAGGACTCCTGGGGCAAAGAGGCTAAAGCCTAATTGCAGCGCCTACAAAAGCGGTTGAGGATGCAGGCCGCCCCTCAACCGCTTTTCAGCGCAACGGATATTATGAAACCTGCCGACTCCAGATCATGTTTTACGTTCCGACGCACGTGTGGCCAACTTCTGGCGATCGCGCGCGCCACGCTGATTGAGTCGATTCAGCAGCCGATCGCCTTTCTGCTACTCTACAGCGCCATCATCACCACGCTGCTCGTCCCGGTCTTTCAGTTCCATCGCTTCGGCGAAGATGGCCGGCTCGCCCGCGACAGCGGCCTCTCCATGATGCTGCTCGTCGGCCTCGTTCTCGCCGCAGGCACAGCCGGCTATGCCGTGGCGCAGGAAATTGCGCGCGGAACCGCAGCCGCGATTCTCGGAAAACCGGTCTCCCGCATCACCTTTGTCGTCGCCAAATGGCTCGGATGCTGCGGCGTCCTGACGCTCTTCTGGTCCGGCCTGCTCGCCGCGACCCTGCTCGCGGAACGCGGCGCTGCCCACGCGGTTATGACCGAGGAAGCCGTAGGCCATCTGGCCGACAGCCAGACCATCATACTCGCCGTGGCAGCCGCCACGGCTGCCACGCTCTGGGCCGCCCTGCGCCACTATCTCTGGCGCAGACGCTTCGGCGTCACCGCCTTTCTCGGCATCATCGCCTCCCAATGGCTCGTCGTCGGTCTCGTCGGATTTTTTTCGCGCTCCGGCGCGCTGCTCATGGCGCAGGGGTCCCGCTGGTATGCGCCTGAATTGAATCTGCGCCTTCTGCCCGCCGCCGTGCTCTGCCTCGCCGCGCTCGCGATCTTTGCCGCGCTGTCGACTGCACTGGCGACGCGCCTCCAGACCGGGGCCGTGCTGGCCATCGCCCTGCTCGTCCTGCTGCTGGGCCTGACGGGCGATACCTTTGCAACCCATGCCGCGCCGCTCTCGCTGCGCGGCCTCGTGGCAGGCCTCATGCCTGACATCCAGCATTTCTGGATGTGCGATGCGCTCGCGAATAACGGCCGTATCGCCTGGTCGTATGTCGCTTCAGCATTGAGCTACGCCGCCACCAGCTGTACCCTGTTTTTAACCGCCGGCTGTCTGGCATTTAAGGAGCGGGATTTAGGATGAACGCGATTCTTGAACTGCACAACCTGCACAAAACCTTTAAGGACTTCTGGCGTCGCCCCGTTGTCGAGGCAGTCAAAGGGCTCACCCTCACGATCAACGCCGGCGAGGTCTACGGCCTGCTCGGTCCCAATGGTTCCGGCAAGAGCACGACCCTGAAGATGATCCTCGGCCTGCTCCACCCGACCTCCGGCTCCATCCGGATGCTCGGCGCAGCCCCCACGGATGTCGCGGTCAAAGCGCGCATCGGTTATCTGCCGGAAGTCTCGCACCTTCACGCCTTTCTCACGCCGCGCGAAACGCTTCACTACTATGCCAGCCTCTTCGGCCTGCCGACAACCGTCGCCACCCAACGCACCAACGAATTGCTGGAGATGGTCGGGCTCACACACGCCGCGGATCGCGCGGTCGGTCGCTTCTCCAAAGGCATGGCCCGCCGCGTCGGCGTGGCGCAGGCGCTGATCAATGCGCCGGAACTGCTCATCCTCGATGAACCGACCTCCGGACTCGATCCCATCGGTTGCCGCGAGATGAAGGATCTCGTCCACCTGCTGGCCAAAAACGGCGTGACCGTGCTGATGACCTCCCACCTGCTCGCTGATGTCGAGGATGTCTGCGACCGCGTCGCGATTCTCGACCGCGGCACGTTGCGCGCAGAGGGTCCCATCCATGAACTGCTGCGCAATCCGGAGGTGATCCGCTTCTCGCTGGAGGGTCTCTCCAGCGAAGAGGCCAGCCGCCTGCGCGAACAGCTCGAAGTCCTCGCCAAGCGCACGGTCCATCAGGACTATCCGGCCATGAGCCTCGAGGCTTTCTTCCTCAACGTCGTGAACAGCGGGACTGCGGGAAAACCCTTCGCGATCGCCCCCTATCTAAACTCTGAAAA
>CAZMLC010000100.1:2951-7561 GCA_964567125.1 uncultured Akkermansia sp. | reverse complement strand
TGAGCCGGTTTTTTAAATTGACGCGCAGCGCTCTGATAGGACTCCAAAGACATCGCATCAGCCACCGCCTGTTTCGGCCGTAAAGCCTCCAGTGATTCCATGAACGCTGCTTCATTCTGCTTCCGTGCAACACCGGCGGTAACCAGATATGCAAGCGAGATGAGCAACACAATCAGAACCGTCACCACAATGATCTTGTCGTAGTGGCGCAGCAGAGACAGATTGACGGTGTTTTTCAAGGCCACAGCTTAAACTCCAGTAAACGTATACACATCCAAGGTTACTTTAACCCGCACGGGCGGATCAAGGGTCGGCTCCGAAACAATGCGCTCGGCATGCGGAACCTTTGCTAAATCAACTTTTTTCTCCGTCTCGTCCGCGCGCTTTTTCGAACTCTCTTTTTTGCGTTGTTCCCACTGCGTCATCGGATCGTCGGTCTTCTGAAATTCGATTTCCGAAACGACAACGAAAAGGTCCATGGAGGCGAGACGATTGACCACCTGCGCAAACTCGGCAGGACGCGCTTGAAACTCCAGCACAAATTGCTGTTTCGTGAAGAGATCCGAGATTTCCGCTGGTTTGGCAACCGCTTGTTTTTGCGGCTGCTGCACAGCGGCTTGGCGTCCACGGCGACGGCCACCTGTCTCTTGCGGCTTATCCTTGTCAGCCTCCGCATCATCGAACATCTCACGCCCAACGCGTTCGAGCTTGCTGATCTTGCATGTGAGCAACTCATCAGCCAACGCCTGGATTACGTTCAGCTGCTGCGACAAACGGACTACGTGTTCCTTGCTCGGCAAACTATCCGACTCGCCGAGATACTTGTCAAAGCCGAACTTGAAATCTGCGGCAATCACCGTCTTGTGCGCACGCGGATCCGCGATCAAACTGCGCACCGTGTTCTGCAAAACCTGCTTGAAGCGTACCGGTGTCTGCGTCTCATCGACTGCGGACTCGCTGACATGCAACACGTTCGAGACACTGCCCAACCACGTTTCCAGCGCCTTCTGGTCCTCCTGAACGCGCTTCACATTTTGTTCGCTGGGAAACATCTTGGACTGATAAATCCGCTGCAACTCATCGTGCAGAGAGTTCCGCTGCGCTTCGGCCTCGTTCGCAGAGCCGATCGCGATCACAACAAAACCGATGGCAACAACGCACAATAAGCCGGTTATAGCCCCAAAAACAATCATCACAATCTTCTGACGATTCATTTCTGCGCCCTCCTCTTCCCTTCCTGAGGTGCCGCAGCGGCTGGCGTAATTTCGATTGTAAAGTCCATCAAATACGCCCCAACTTCCTTCACACCTACAATTTGGACACTCACCGGGACATCATCACCGAAAAAGGCCTTGTTCTTCAATTGATCGCGCAACAGTTCAATCGCGGTCTGCGAACTGCCATTCGCCTTGGCCTTCTCCTCCTGAACCTTGAGCTTATCAACCCAACCACGTCCCATAATCCGAATTCCCGTAAGTTCTCCGATCTCAGATTTCATCGGCGCCATCTCAATCAGCCACAGTCCATCAAAGAGACAGGACTTGATCGCCTCCACGCGCTTCAACCACGCAGTCCGGGCAGACATGGCATCGCGCACCGCATCGGCTTTACGCTGAACCGCTGCACGGGCAGAAGTCGCCTTGTCCATTTTGGCCTGCATCTGCTTGATCTTGCCCAGCTTGGCCTCAACCAGCGCAGTTTGCGTGGTGTAGAGATCCTCCATCCGGCGCTCATACATGTACCAGATCCCTAAGCTCATCAGCACGCCAACAGCGGCAATCGACAGGAAGGGAACGCGCCGCTTCATGGTCTTGCTCTTGACCAGCTCAGGCGGCATCAAATTGACTTCGATCGGGCAATGCAATGACCGGCGCAAAGCCAGACCCACGGACTCCGACAGCATAAAGGCATCGTGTCCAGCTTTTTCCACGTCGATCCGCTTCCCGACGCCCACATTGACAAACGGATTGAGGTATTCCACCTCGATCTGCAGTTTTTCGCGGAAGAATTGATCCAGATGCGGCAATACGGCACTGCCACCGGTCAAAATCAGGCGAACCGGTGCGGCACCGCCCTGCTGACTCCGATAGAAATTGATCGAACGGCTGATTTCAGCGTGCAGCCGGGTGATCACATTGCGGATTACGCGCGAGATCGTCTCGATCTGTTCGTCTTCGCTCACATGCACGCCGCCGAGCGAGACAAAGCCACTCTGCCGCTTGATGTGTTCCGCTTCGCCCAAAGAAACTTGCAGGCTCTTCGCCAGCTCCTGCGTAATCGCATTGCCCGCCACGGGAATGCAACGACTATAGATCCGATCATCCTCGACAAAAATCAGATTGGTCGAACGCGCGCCGATATCCAGCACGATCGAACAGCCGTCCAGCGCTGCATGGTTGAAGCGCAACGCATTGCAGATCGCCATCGGCGCAACATCCACGATGTCCGGCTCCAACCCCGCCTTGACAATCGCATCGGTAATTTCCCGGACGCTCTCAATCTTAGCCGCCACGATCATGACGCTCTGCTCGCCCGAGCTGTCATCGCCGATAAACTGGTAATTCCAGACGATCTCATCCAACGGGAAGGGAACGTTCTGCTCCACTTCGTACTGGATCATCTGCAACAGCTTGTCCTTGGCCACAGCCGGCAGCTTGACAAAACGCGGGAAAACAATCTGACCGGACAGCGCAACAGCGAGCGGTCCAGGACGAATTCCCGAGGTCCTCATCACGCTTTTGATCGCGTCCGTCAACACAAGGCCAACACCGCTGTTCTCTTCGACAACGGGAAGATCCGCGATTCCATAATTGATCAGCTCCGGCGCCTGACCACTCTTGGCCTGAAATTCAGACAAGATGACCTTGCTTGCACCGACATTGAGCGTAAGAATTCTATCTGACGTAAACACTACTGAATTACCTCGTAATCATCCGCGTTAATCAGCGCAAACGGCGTCTTGGAACGATCCACCAGGCCTGGGCGGCGCACCACCGGCGTGCGCGGATTTTCCATCACGTTCGTATCTTTCCACCACTCCTTGGTCGGGAACTGGATGTTGCTCAGGGATTCACTCGCCAGAACCGTCCCGTCCTTACCTACAATCTCCAACGCAACCGCCAAAGGTTGCCCATACCGTTCAACCAGGCTCGGCGGAATCGCGACGCTACTCATGTGATCCCCCTTGGGGATATCGATGTAGCGCTGCGTCAAGGTGTAGTACGAGTAAATGTCTTTACGCTCCTCATCCTGACCCTTGGTCATGACATGGTAAGTGAAGGTCAACTCATCGGTCCACCGCGCTTCCGTTGCATAGTGGATCTCGAAAAGCGCCCATTCGCGCGGACGCGTGGTCAGCTTGCGATAGGTATTCTGCGAATTGGAATTGAATTCAGGCGTCCGCACCATCGAGGTCTTATTCGGCTGGGGAAACCGCTTGATCTCCACCTTGCCCGCCGCCCGCGAAGCCGTCGCGCCCGCAGCAGCCACCGCTGCGCCAGCACGCGCCGTGCCACCCTGAAGACTGCCACTGCTCAACCGCGTGGTCTGCGCCTCGGCAAAACTCGTAGCGAAAATAGCTAAGCCCGCAACAATCGGTGTAAACTCTTTCATGCGTACTCCTTTTCCTACAAAAAACAACCATCAACCCAAAATTACAGAGACAAAGCAATTCTAATGCTTTAGTTTTCCTAGTTTAAACGCGTGCGATTGAAAAAGCAACTCCGAATAAAAGAAAAACATCTTTTTTTCGCACGCCTTGCGCGGAGTCGCCCTTTCTGACCTCCCAGGACTTAACGGAAAATCACGTAAAGCAGCGCCACGACCACAACGACGCAAATTCCGCCGATCTGCGCCCCGCGTGACGAAGTCAGATCCAAATGCGTGTTGGAGTGGAATTCGACCGCCTTCGCATGCCGGCTAACATATCCGCAAACCGTCATCACCGCGAGCACGACCGCCAAGCAGATCGCCATACGATTCAGGAAGTTGATCCCTGCGAAGCACGGTGTCCATTTCAAGACCGCGAACAGCACGACGTTCAGCAACAGGCCGACCGCGCCAACCCAGCCCTTGGCCGTACGGTTCAGTAACCCGAAGACGAATACCGCCAGCACACCTGGCGAGACGAATCCCTGGAATTCCTGAATGTAGTTAAAGATACCGCCATATTTGGGATCGTCGAGCATCGGCGAAACCACGCAGCCGATGACCACGAACACACCGACGCAGATGCGCCCGACATTAACCAACTGCTTGGGCACCGCATTTTTATTGATGTATTCCTTGTAAATATCCATCGCGAAGATCGTTGACGCCGCGTTCAACACCGCCGCCAGCGAGGAGACAATCGCCCCCAGCAGCGCCGCGACAATGAAGCCGAACACGCCCGCCTTGCCCATGCAGAGCTTGCCGATCAGCAGCCCCAGCGCCGAATCCGACTTGGACGCCACGGATGTCGGCGTCTTGCTTTCCGCCGCCTTAGCCTTGACCGCTGCATTGCTCGCCTCAATCAGCGCCACCTTGTCGGCATGCGCACGCTTCCATTCGTCCGAAATATCGAAGAGCGCCGTGCCCATATCCTTCTTCACGCCCTGCTCATACGCAACCAC
>CAZMLC010000100.1:1536-2851 GCA_964567125.1 uncultured Akkermansia sp. | reverse complement strand
CCGCCCAGAATCAGCGCAATGCCCTGGATCAGATCCGCCCACGCGCAGGCTTTCAGCCCGCCCGCCGCGACGTATCCGGCCGCCAGCAGTCCCATGACCCAGCAGCAGACGGTCAGCGACACGTGAATATCCGCCAGACGAAGCAGGTCGCGCATCGGCAGCGCACCCGCGTAAATCACGCCGCACAGCGATACGCCCACGAGAATCGCCATCATCATGATCGCCATGATGGAGCGCGCCGCCGGATTGTAACGGTGCTCAAGAAAGCCGGGAATCGTATAGATGCCGGTCTTCAAGAAGTATGGCAGGAACGCGAACGCCACGATCACCAGCGTAACCGCCGCCATCCATTCGTAGCTGGCGATCGCCAACCCGACGTGCGAGGCCGCCGCCCCCGACATACCCACGAACTGCTCGGCCGAGATATTCGCCGCGATCAGCGAGATGCCGATCAACCACCACGAAAGCCCACGCCCGGCAAGAAAATAATCCGCTGCACTGCCCTCTTCGCTGCGCGCGCTCTTGCTCTTCCACAGTCCAACAGCCATCACCGCAGCAATGAACCCGACAAACACGACCACATCAATAATGCCCATACCATCCATCCTTACTTTTACTTAACGCCAAAACGATATTCGGTCACCGTCTTGTAGACTGCTCCCGGACGCAGAATCGTCGACGGGAAATCGGGTTGATTCGGGGAATCGGGCGCATGCTGCGTCTCGAGCGCCAAGCCGCCACGCCAGCAGAGGTTCTTGCCGCGCTTGCCCGGGATCTGATCCGTCATGAAATTGCCGCAGTAGAACTGGATCGCCGGTTCGGTCGTCCAAACCTCGAGCGTGCGGCCGGAAGTCGCCTCATACACGGCCGCAGCCTGCACAAGCTTACCCGCCGGGTTGTTCAGCATCCAGTTGTGATCATACCCGCCGCCGAACTGAAGCTGCTCGTGATCCGCCTGGATGCGCGATCCGATCGTATGCGGCGTGGTAAAATCGAAGGGCGTCCCCTTAACCGACATCAGCTTGCCCGTAGGGATCAGTCCCTTGTTGACCGGCGTGATCGCATCGGCGAAGAGCGTCAACTCATGATCGAGAATATCGCCCTGCGCCTCGCCCTTCAAATTGAAATAAATGTGCTGCGTCAAGTTGATCGGCGTCGCTTTGTCGGTCGTCGCCTCATATTCAATGCGCCAGACATTCGCCGGCGTCAGCCAGTAAGTTACGTTCACGGTCACCGTGCCGGGGTAACCTTGATCACCATCCGGGCTGACCAGCGTCAGCTTGAGCCCCACCGTGGCACCGTCGGAAAGCGGCTC
>CAZMLC010000100.1:0-1436 GCA_964567125.1 uncultured Akkermansia sp. | reverse complement strand
CCTTGCTTGTTCATAATTAGCCCTTGCGACGTGCAGCCCGCGAGGCAAGCCAGCACCAGAGATCCCAGTACCCACTGACTCACATGCATCATCGGTTCTCCTCTATTTGATTTTGAAAGCAGTCATCACCTTGCCGTGGCGGATATACAACACGCCATCAGCGACAACGGGCGAAGACCAATGCGGACCTGCCCCGTATGTAACCTTAAAGGAGGAAATCACGGAATAGGCGTCCGGTTGAATATCGACCAGCATCACGCCGCCACCCAGCTCATCGTACGTAATCATGCCCACAGGTGTAATGCAAAACGAGGTCTTTTTCGCCCCTGCAACGGTATAAATCTGACGTCCGTCCTTCGGATCGTAACACGAGAGCTTGTTTCCGCCCGAGGAGTAAATCCGCCCCTTATAGAGGGTAAAACCCTGAAAATGGTTGCTATTTGACTTGTCTTCCCAGACCTTGCGCGCCGTATCGCCCGCAATTTCAAGGGCCACGGATCCGTAATTGTAGCCCGAAGAGAGAAAGACGCGGTTTTCACCAATCAGGATCGGCGGATTCGGATGCACGCTGTATTTGTTGCGATAGGGATATTTCCACTGGACAACACCGGTTTCGGCATCCACGCCGACCGCGTTGTTCTCTGTCATGGTCACGACCTGGCGCTTGCCGTTCAGCACCATCAGCGACGCGGAACAATACGCGCTGCGGTCGCTCAGTCCCGAGCTTTTCCAGATCAAATCGCCGGTCTTGATATTCAACGCCACAATCGCGGTATCGTCGCCGCCAGGCTGCACAATGATCGTGTTGTCGTAAATCAGGGGATTCTCGGCGATACCCCAGGTGATGTTGCGTCCACTGTACTTTTCAAACGTATCGATAGCCCAGACCTGCTTGCCCGTCTTGACATTCACGCACAGCACGCGTCCCAACCCGCTGACCAAATAGAGATGGCCTTCAAAATAGGTCGGTGTCGCCCGCGCGCATTCGTAGCTTTTATCCCATTCAGGGCCGTATTCAAATTTCCATTTTTCCGCACCGCTCTTGGCGTCCAAGGCATAAAGCATGCCGCGCGTTGATCCTTTATCGCCGACATTGCCCGTCAAATAAAGCACGCCGTCGACAACGATCGCGGAGGAGTAGCCATCGCCCAAGGTCTTCTGCCACAGCTGCTGAGGTCCTGTTTCAGGCCATTTTTTCAGCAATCCCTGATCGTGGGTAATCAGATCGCGGGTATTGCCCCGCCATTGGGTCCAATTCTCCGCAAAAAGCCCCGTGGCACTGGCGACCACAGCCCAACCTACTATCCACTGCACCATTTTCATCGCATTCCCTTTCCGCACGAATCTGTTCCAACTTTTAAGCTAGCGCTAAACTTTACTGGAAAAGAAGATGCAACTCAACCCAAAACTGCACACCCCACTCAACGCCTGCGCGC
>CAZMLC010000099.1:3686-8134 GCA_964567125.1 uncultured Akkermansia sp. | reverse complement strand
GCGGACATTTGCCCGACATCCTCGTTACCGCAGAGGCCGCGCACGCCGGTCGTATAGGCCGTGGCGCAGATGTGGCGTGTCCACTTCTGTGTCAGCCACGGTTTGCCGCACGAATTGAAGAGGAAGGCGATGTGATGGCAGGGTTCGTTCGGATGGTTGTAGTAATCATTCCACAGCAGGTCTTTCGGCGCCTTTTCAAAGAAGGCGGTCAGCTCCTGCTCCGCATACTCGGGACCCATCAGGGCGAGCATGCCCTCGACGTCGTGCGGAACGAACCAGCCCTGCTGGTAGGGATTGCTCTCGACACAGCCCTGGCCGTGTGTCGTCTTACCTTTCCACGGTTCAAGCCAGGTTGGTGCCTGATTGGTCGAGACGACGCGTGCGCGCATCCAGCGTACCTCCGGCCTACTGTCCCATACATTGGTGTAGGCGAGTGAACGCGCATAATATTTTTTGGCGTCATCGTTCTTGCCGAGCTGTTCCGCCAGCCACGCCATGCACCAGTCCGAATAGGCATGCTCCAGCGTCATGGAGAGATTGCCGGGCGTGAAGCCTCGCTCGCCGTTGGAATTGCGCTCCACGGTGTTGCGGGCATAGGTGAAGGCCAGATCGACAGGGTAGTTGCGGATTCCCTTCGTGTAGGCATCGGTCAGGACCGAGACCGCCGGATTGCCGATCATGCATCCGGAGTAGGCGTTCAGGATCTCCCAGCGCGGAAAGTAGCTGCGTCCGCTGCGCGTGGCCAATTCGATGAGCGAGTTGACTTCGTCGTTGACAATGTCCGGACGGATCAGCGTGAGCAGGGGGAATTGACTGCGGAAGACGTCCCAGCCGCTAAAGATGGTGCGGTAGACAAAGTTGGTCGATTGACGGATTGCATCGTCCGCTCCGCGGTAGTGGCCGGTCACATCGCTCGTGCTGCGCGGATCGATGAAGCAGTGGTAGAGCGCAGTCGCGAAGATCGTCTTTTCCGCATCGCTGCCGCCGGAGACCTGCACATCAGTCAGCGCCTGCTGCCAAAGTGCACGTGCGCGCTGATGCGTGGCTGTGAAATCTAGATTCGGAATTTCCGTGGTCACGTTGGCGCGTGCACCCTCCTGGCTGACATAGGAAACGCCGACTGCCATCAGGACGTGCTGCTGGTTGGTCGTCGCGAATTCAACGAACCAGCCTGTATTGGTGCCGGTGTACGCCGCGGTTTCTTTGCGGAGCTGATCCTTATCCCAGATGCCGGTCTGCGTCAGCGGAATCGAGAATCGCGCCGTGAAGAACTGCTGAAACGAGACGTTGCCCCCGCCGCGTCCCCAGCCGCCATCTTTCGACGAGCAGCGCATGTAGCCTTCGATGGTGTAGTCATCCACTTTGCGCACCTGCTGTTCGCTGTGCGAAAGCCAGCGTTCCTTCTGGCCGATGCGGCGGCCGAGATCGATCTGGATGCGGCTCTGCTTGGATTCCGGGAAGGTCATGCGCAGAAGGCCGGCATGCGGGGCTGCAGTGAGTTCCACCTTGATGCCGTAGCGCGTTAAGTTGACCCAGTAATAACCTGCGGAGGCGCCTTCTTCATCGTGGCTGTATGCGGATTTCACCTGTTCGCGATCGAGTTGACGCGGCCCTGTGGAGGGCATGATCTGAAAGTTGCCGAGGTCGCCGTACCAGCCAACGCCCGTGAGGTGGGTGAGGCTGAATCCTTCGATAGTGGTGTGATGCGCGGAGTAGCCGCAACCGTTATCGCCGCCCGTGATGGTGTCCGGCGAGAGCTGGACGAGGCCAAAGGGCGTGGTTGCGCCGGGAAAGGTCTTGCCGAGTCCATGGCCGCCATAACCGCCGAGCGTGATCGCGCCGATCATGGGGTCAATAGTGTCGACCAGCTCTTTTGTGGCAGCCCGCGCGACTGCCACGCAGGTCAGCAAAAGCAGGAGGCCGGAGAGGAACATGCGATTCATATCAGATCCTTGTTAAACGATTAGGAGATGTGCAAGCATAGCAAAAAAACGCTGTGCAGTGCAAAGCGAGATGCAGATGCTTAGGGCGTGCTCGTATCAGTAAGCTTGAATTGGATCGGTACAACCGCAAGCGCTTCAATCGGTTTGCCATCTTTGGTGCCCGGTTTAAAACGCGCGCGCTTGAGCGCCCGTTCCGCAGCGGCGTCAAGGTCCTTGTACCCACTGGAGGTCAGGACGGTGATGCGTTTCACAGCGCCGGAGCGGGAAACGAGGACTTCGAAGGTGACCGTGCCTTGTTCGCCGCGTTTGCGTGCGCCGAGCGGATAGTAGGGACGGAGGATGCGCTCCGCACTGACCGGGCCGATGACGTTGCCAGATGCGCCGGAGCCGCTGCCAGCGCTGTCCGAGAGCGTGTTGCCGGGATTGGCCGCTTTGGGCGTCGCTGATTTTGTCGCCGTGCTGTCGCTGGTGGACTGCGCTGTGGCCTTTGCGGGTTGCGGTGTTGGTTTGGGTTCCGGCTTGGATTCAGGTTTCGGCTCGGATTTGACTTCGGGTTCAAGCGGTTTGGGCGGTTCCGGCGGCGGAATTTGCACAGTCGGAGGTTCAGGTGGAGGTTTCACTTTTTTTTCAACAATCGGCGAGGGTTCCGGTGCGACGATGGAAGCCTTTTCGACAACAGGCTGCGGTTCCGGTGGTTTGACAACCGGTTCCGGCTCGGTTTTTTTCTCCGGCGGCGGCGGTTCGGTTTCGACCTCTTCTTCGGCCATGGGGTCGCCTGCGGCAGCGGCCGGTGCGTCTTCCGGATTGGCGCCGAGTGAGAGATTCAGCTCCGTCACGCTCAATTCGGGACGCGTATCGGCAGCGGGCAGCCGCTGCAAGGCATCGGAGGCGAGCAACAGAAGCACGATATGAAAGAGCACGGCAAGCAGGAAGCCGGAAATATAGTCCGTGGTCTTGCGCATGGTGCTCCCTTATTGTTTCGGGTCGGGTCGTTTTTCTTCCACTTGGAAGGCGACGTGTTCGATGCCGTTCTGCTTGAGTTTGCCGAGCAGTTCAATGCCGATGCCCAGCGAGGCCTCGCGGTCCGCGCTGATCATCACAGGATGCTGCGTGGTTTTGGAGAGCTGTGTGGCTTCAGCGATCAGTTCTTCCAGCGGCAGAGGTTTGCGGTTGAGGCTCAGCTCATTCTTGGCCGTCACGCTGATAATGATACGTTCGCCGCGTTCGACTTTACCGGCAACCGAAGGAAGGTTCACCTTGATGCCGCGGTGGACCGACATGGAGAAGATCGAATAGACAAAGAAGACAAGAATCAGGAACATGACATCCATCATGGAGACCATGTCGATGCGTGCCTTGCGGCCTTCAAATCCTGTCGAGAGCTTCATGGGTTAGACGGTTTGAGCGGGGGGTGGCGGAACAGCAGCTTTTTGCGCACGGATCTGGGAGCCCTGATTGTAGGCGACTTCAAACTGGTGCATGATCTGTTCCATTTCATGCGTCTTGCGATTCAGCAGGGAGAGTAGGAAGTTAAAGGGGAAGAGGCAGCCGATCGCCACGATCAAGCCAGCGGCTGTCGTGATGAGCGCTTCCGCGATGCCGGCTGTGGCGCCGGTCGGGTTTTCGATGCCCGAGGCGTTCAGCATGTTGAAGGTGTTGATGATGCCCGTCACGGTGCCGAGGATGCCGAGCATGGGCGAGGCGGTAATCGCGGTATCGAGGATGGTGAAGCCGCGGCGCAGGTGATCGATCTCCTGCTGGGAAGCGGCTTCGAGCGAACTTTGAAAGCTGGTCTCGACATTGATCAGCGCCGCGCAGAAGATCCGGCAGATGGCGCTATCGGCTTTTTTTGCCAGCGCCAGCGCTTCGTCGAAATTTCCTTTGCGCGTGGCCTCGATGATCGTTTTTTGTTTGCCCTTGAAAAAGAAATTCGCGAAGTTGTATTTCCAGAAGGCGATCAGCCGTTCAAAGGTCACGGAGAAGGCGGCCAGGGAACAGATGAGGATCGGCCACATGACAGGGCCGCCCTGCTTGAAAAGTACGATCGCATGATCAAAGAGGCTCGAGGTATCCATCTTACATCACTTTCATTTTCGGCAAATCCTGGATGTCGACGCACCCGACCAGATGGCGGTCGAGGTCGACGATCGGCAGGTCATCGATTTTGTATTTTTCAAAGATGCGCAGCACGTCGACCGCATAGGCATCCTTGGAGGCGGAGATCGGATTATGGGTCATGTAATCCGTCAAGTGGCTATGCAGAATGTCGCACCCCTGGGCAATGTGCCGGCGCAGATCGCCATCTGTGAAGATGCCGGCCAAGCGGCCTTCTGAATCGACGACGAGCGCGGCACCGGTCTTGGCGGTTGTCATGGCGGTAATGGCATCCATGACCGTTGCGGAGAGCGGGAGCAGGGCAAGCTTGTCGCCTGTGCGCATGATATCGTGTACACGCAGCACGAGGGCGCGTCCGATGGCACCGGCGGGATGCAGGCGCGCATAGCT
>CAZMLC010000099.1:0-3586 GCA_964567125.1 uncultured Akkermansia sp. | reverse complement strand
CTGGCCAGCGTCGCCGAGATCTTCTCCGCGATCGGCAGATTCTTGCCGACGCCCGTGCAGATGATCTTGCCGCCGTTTTCCAGCGTTTCGAGCATCATGCGCGTTGCCTTCACGAAGGTCTGGTCCAAAGCCTGCTGAGCTGCGTGCAAACCTTGAATTTCGGTCTCCATCACGTCGCAGGCGCGTTTTAGAATTGCAGTATCGTCCATAAAAATCACGGTTGAGTGTTGTTGCGTTAGTGTTACGCGTCGCGGATTGCGCGCAGCCAGGCCAGTTCTCTCCGGCGCATGGCGCTGCGTTCCGCAGGCGTTGTATCATTCGCGCCGGTGAGGTGGTCCATACCGTGCGCGATGTAGAGGAGGAGTTCATGCTCGCTTGTCCAGGCTGCGCGCTTGCGAATCGTCTCAGCGCGTTCAACATTGACAAAGAGCTCGCCGATTAACCCTTCCGGCTCTCCAGGCAACGACTCATACCGTTGAGTTATAACGTCTGTCGCACCGGATTGGTTCATAATCAGCTGGTGGATACGATCGCTTTCTGCATCGTCCTGCAGGTGGATCGTGACTTCACGCCAGGGAAGTTGCGGTGTACGCCTCTGTGCGCAGTGTGCAAGCGCTTTTGCCTGACGGAGGATCAGGGGGCGATTGACGGCGAAACGCCGTTGATGTTGAACAAGTAACACGCGCATAACAGATCCATTCGCGTAGCAGGGTTGGGGCTGCACCGCTCACGGGAAAACGGGGCTTACTTCTTGCCTGATGTGGCAGCCCGCCGGGCTACCACAACGCCTTTGCCGCGCCGGAAGTGGTGAACCAGCGGACGGTGTGCCGGGCAGACATAGGCGCAGGAGCCGCATTCGATACAATCCATGAGTGAAATCGAGGCGGCACCGTCAATATCGTTCGCCTCGATGCACTGGCTCATTTCGCACGGGCTGAGGCGCATGGGGCAGGAATCGACGCAGCGGCCGCAGGAGATACAGGCCTGCGACGTGTACGTAGTGACGCGCGCTGCTGAAAGGAGCAGAAGTCCGGATGAGGTCTTGGTCGTCGGGATTTCCAGCGTGGTCACGGCAAAGCCCATCATGGGGCCGCCGGAGATCACCTTGGCAACAGTACCCTTCAGACCGCCGCACTCCTTGACCAGCGCCTGGTAGGAGATGCCCGAGGGGACCCAGAGGTTGGAGGGCATGGTGATGGCGTCGCCCGAGACCGAAATGACGCGATGGGTCAGCGGTTGCCCGTTGACGACGGCATCATAGATCGCAAAGGCGGTGCTGACATTCTCGACCACGCAGCCGACATCCATCGGCAGACCGGCGCGCGGCACGCGACGTCCGGTGACGGAGTAGATCTGCTGTTTTTCCGCGCCTTGCGGATAGCTGGTGTGGAGAATAGCGACTTCGACGTCGCCCTCAATACCTTGCAGCGCCTGTTTCATCGCCTCGATGGCATCGGGTTTGTTGTCCTCAATCGCGAAACGCAGCGTTTTTGCGCCGAGAATATGGCGGATGATTTCCGCGCCGGTGCGGATCTCCTTGGCGTGTTCCAGCATCATGCGATGGTCCGCGGTCAGATAGGGTTCGCATTCCGCGCCGTTGATGATCACGGTATCGATGCGTTTCTGCGGCGGCGGGGAGAGCTTGACGCGCGTGGGGAACCCGGCACCGCCCATGCCGACCACGCCGGCATCGCCGATGCGGGCAATCAAGGTGGCGGGATCGACCTTGCGCCAATTGTCCAGGCGCGGAAGAAATTCGACCTCTTCGTTTTCGCTCGGCTCGAGAATGATCGCCGGGACGATCTTGCCGGTTGCGGTGTTGGTTTCGGTCAGGGCCGTGACTTTACCGCCGACGGGTGCATGGACCGGTGCGGAGATGAAGCCTGTGGGTTCGCCGAGCAACTGATTGCGCTTGACGATATCGCCCGGCTTGACAACGGGTTTCGCCGGTGCACCTAAATGTTGCGACAGGGGAATAACCAGATGCTGGGGAATCGCGATCGTGCGGATCGCGGCGCCTGCGGAGAGCTCTTTGCAATACGAAGGATGAATGCCGCCTGAGAAGGTAAAAGGGGAGTGTTCTACGTTCATGTTAAACCTTTCGAATACATTTACCCGGGCACTTGGCGATGACCTCTTCCGGATTGGCAATCTCTTTGGTGTAATCGCGCGCGGAGAGGAAGCCCGTCACGACAAAGGCTTCTCCGCCATGCTTGGTGCACATTTTACAGCCGATGCAGCCGACACCGCAGACCTTCTTGACCAGCGCACCCTTGTCCTTGTTGCTGCACAGGACGTGCACCTCTGCTTTGACGGGGACCATCTTGATGAGCTTGCGCGGGCAGGTCGCGACGCACTTGCCGCAGGAAATGCATGTCTGCTTGTCGACTTTGGCAATGCCATCCTGGATCGTAATCGCATGAACCGGGCAAACGCGCGCACAGGAGGCATACCCGAGGCATCCGTAGGTACAGGCTTTGTCGCCGCCGGCAACGGCCTGGGCAGCCACGCAATCCGCGATTCCGTTATACGTGGCGCGCGTCAGCGCTTCACTGTGCGTGCCGTTGCAAAGCACGAGCGCCACCATCTTCTCGCGTTCACCGCAGCCTGCGCATCCCATCACCAAGGCGATGGCCTGCGCGCAGGCGCTTCCACCCGGGGCACATAACGTTGGCTCGGCTCCGTGCTGAACAATGGCGCGGGCATAATCGCCGCAGCCTGCAAAGCCGCATCCGCCGCAGTTGACGCCGGGCAGGCATTCGAGCACTTTGCCGACGCGCGGATCCTCGGGGATGCTCAGAAATTTATCGGCGACCGCCAACGCTGCAGCACTGACAAGCCCGATGCTGCTGATACAGAGAGTAGAGGTTGTAATGGGATCCATACGATGTTTTTCTTGGGGTTAAAAGGTTGTGCGTTTTACTTTGCCACGACGAGGCCGTTAAAGCCCATGAAAGCCAGACTGAGAAGGCCTGCGGTGATGAGCGAGATCGCAACGCCCTTGAAACACTGGGGGGGATTGGCGCGGTCAATGCGTTCGCGTAAGCCAGTGAAGATCAGCAGCGCGAAGGCGAAACCGACCGAAGCGGCGAACCCGAAGAGCACGGATTTTAAGAGATCGTTCTTCTCCTGCATGTTGATGACCGCGACACCCAGCACGGCGCAGTTGGTCGTGATCAAGGGCAGGAAGATGCCCAGCGCGGCATGCAAGGGCGGTGCAAAGCGTTTCATGACAATATCGATCAGCTGCACGAGCGCGGCAATGACCAGGATGAACGCAAGCGTTTGCAGAAATTCAAGGTTCAGCGGTTTCAGGATAAACGCTTGCAGCAGCCAGGTTACGGCCGCGGCAATCGTAATCACAAAGATAACTGCCCCTGACATGCCCAGAGCAGTTGAAATACTTTTGGACACGCCGAGGAAAGGACAGATGCCCAAGAAACGGCTGAGCACGAAATTGTTGACCAAAATGGCGCTGACAATCAGAATCACATATTCCATAAGAAAATCCTCGTATCGATAAACCATTATAGTATCGAAAATCGGCTTTCCTGTTCAAGAAGAATAGCAGGAGACATTGTTTCGT
>CAZMLC010000098.1:0-8241 GCA_964567125.1 uncultured Akkermansia sp. | reverse complement strand
CTGTTTTAACGTATATTTAATCTTATTTGACCATCTTTCCTGTTGATTCCCCGCGAGTCAAACCTCTATACTGTTTTAACTGTTTTTTTGGAGTAGTAAGTTCATGACAGCAAAAACGTTACCTTTCACACTGAACCAGCTTGAAACGATTGAGCAGCATTTCCCGACGCCGTTTCACATTTACGATGAACGCGGCATCCGTGAAAATGCACGTCGCCTCAAACGCGCTTTTGCGTGGAATCCTGGCTTTAAGGAGTATTTTGCGGTCAAGGCCTGCCCCAATCCCTTTCTGATGAAGATCGTGCGCGAGGAAGGCTTCGGCATGGATTGCAGCTCGCTGCCGGAACTGCTGCTCTCGGAGTCGATCGGCGCGGTGGGCGAGGAGATCATGTTCACCTCGAACGATACGCCGGCGGATGAATTCCTGAAGGCCAAGGCGCTCGGCGCCATCATCAACCTGGATGACCTCTCGCACGTCGCTTTTCTCGAGCAATCCGCAGGAATTCCCGAACGCGTCTGCTTCCGCTACAATCCCGGTCCGCTCAAAGGCGGCAATGCGATTATTGGCAATCCGGAACAGGCGAAGTACGGCTTTACGCGCGAACAGCTCTTCGAGGGTTACCGTCTGCTCAAAGCCAAGGGCGTGAAGAAGTTCGGTTTGCACACCATGGTGGCCTCGAACGAACTGAATCCGCAGTATTTCATCGATACCGCGGAGATTCTCTTCCAGTTGGCCGCGGAGATTTCGAAAGAGGTCGGCATCACCTTTGAGTTCATCAACGTCGGTGGCGGCATCGGCATTCCCTACAAGCCGGAACAGGTCGCGGTCGATCTGGCGTTTGTCGGCGAGGGTATGCGTCAGGCGTATCAGAAGTACATTCTCGATGCCGGCCATCCGCCGCTCAAGCTCTACATGGAGTGCGGCCGCATGGTGACAGGGCCTTACGGCTTCCTCGTCTCACGCGTGCGTCACATCAAGAAGACTTACAAGACCTATGCCGGACTCGACGCCTGCATGGCGAACCTGATGCGTCCGGCGCTCTACGGCGCCTACCATCACATCTCGGTTCCGGCCAAGGCTGGCCAGCCGTGCAATGTGATGTACGATGTGACGGGTTCCCTCTGCGAGAACAACGACAAGTTCGCGGTTGACCGCATGCTGCCGGAATTGGCACCGGGCGACCTCGTGGTGATCCACGATGCCGGCGCGCACGGCCACGCCATGGGCTTCCAGTATAACGGCAAGCTCCGTTCCGCTGAGATCCTGGTCCGCGAAGATGGCAGCGCGGTTCAGATTCGTCGCGCTGAGAGGGTCAACGACTACTTCTCCACGCTCGATTTTCAAGCGTTAGCGTCGTTCCACTAAGTTGATGATCGACTGCTTCGATTCTTTCGATTCAGTCGACTTCTTCGCCGACACTGCGTACATCGACACGCTTACTGATTCTGCTCAAAGATGCAGCCGAGGCCGAAGAGCGTCAGTTCCTGATCGATGACAAACGGCATGCCGGAGTCCTTGAGCGCCCAGGCGGCATACCCGCCGGTTGCCACCAGCTTGAAATCAGGTTCCACGGTTTTCTGCAGATAGGTCACGATCTCGCGCACAATGCCGCGATAGCCGATCTGCGCGCCGATGCGCATGGCCTGCTGCGTGGTTTTTCCCACGGCAGGGCAAGGCCCGGTCAACTCGACGCGCGGCAGCAGCGCGGTCCGTTCATACAGGTAGTCCGTCATCAGCGGTAATCCCGGCGTGATCACACCGCCGACATAGGCGCACGCGCTGGTCACAATATCAAAGGTCAGCGCTGTACCGAAATCCGCGATAATCAACGGCGCGCCATACCGGCGTACGCCTCCACAGGCATCGGCCAGACGATCCGCGCCAATGGTCTTCGGTTCCGGATAATCGATGCGCACGTCCAGCTTCAGCGCGGAATTGACCACCATCAGATCGCAACCCAGCTCCTGCTTGAACAGGCGCTTCCAAGCCGCATTGACCGTCGGCACGACAGAGCCGAGGATCGCGCCGTTCACCATGCCCTTGGCCGCCTTGCGGATCGCCTCCGCGCACGCCTGGGGCTCCTTGCAGATTCCGCCCTTGATGTGCGACACGCGCGTTATTTTGCCCGCGCAGTAGAGCGCGATTCCGGTTGAGGTATTTCCGACATCAATGACAACGACTTTCATGCTGACACCTCTTTCTTAAAAGATTATTCAACCACGCGCCATTCCAGCGACAAATCAATCGAACCGGCGGAGTGCGTCAGGCATCCCAGCGAGATCGCATCGACGCCCGTAGCGGCCACGGCCTGCGCGCGTTCAAGCGTGATGCCGCCCGAGGCTTCGGTCAGCGAGATCCCCTTGCAGAGCGCCACGCACTGCTGCATGGTCGCGCAATCCATATTGTCGAGCATGATCCACTCGGGCTTTGCGCGCAGCGCGCTAATACACTCCTCGATGCTCTCGACTTCGACTTCCACTGCCAGGGAGGGATAGGCCTTGCGCGCCACTTCGACGGCCAGATCGAGTCGATCCGGATCGCCGTTCTTCCAGAGGCGGCGGTGATTGTCCTTCATCAGCACGCGATCATAGAGACCGAAGCGATGGTTCGTGCCGCCACCGCAGCGCACCGCATACTTTTCGAAGAGGCGCAGATTCGGTGTGGTCTTGCGCGTATCGAGGATGAGCGTTCCCTGCGCGGCAACCGCGGCGACGAATTTCGAGGTCAGCGTGGCGATGCCGCACATGCGCTGCATAAAGTTCAGCGCGGTGCGTTCCGCAATCAGGATCGAAGCGGCGCGACCGCGAAAAGTCAGGATCGTGCCGCCCTTCTCCACGTCAGCGCCATCGGGGATGAGGATCTCGACCTCCACATCAGGATCAACCGCATGCACCACGGCCGCGGCAACCGTCGCGCCTGCCACACGGCAGGCCTGTCGCGCCTCGATTTCGCCCGTCGCGAGAATCGTTGGATCGACCAGCGCGCGCGTTGTCACGTCCCCGGCATCGCCCAGATCCTCAGCCAGCGCAGCCTGCACAATCGGTAGCGCACGCGCATCCTGCATCACATCAATTACCTTCACGCTCATGGCTCTTCTCCTCGTAAAAAGGGATCCTCCTGCACCCACATCCTTCCGCGCAGGCGCACGCCGATCAAATACCCTGCAAGGCCGCCAGCGAGATGCGCCGCATACGCGACCTGGAATTGCAGAAAGACCGCATCTAAAACCGTCAGAATACCCAGCAGGATCGCCAGATTGCGCGCCTTGAGTCGCAGCGGCAGCACGAAAAAGAGCAGGACGTAGACCTGCGCGCGCGGAAAGAGCGCGGCAAACGCGCCGATCAGCGCAAAGACCCCGCCGGACGCGCCGACGCAGGCCGCGACATGCAGCGACTGGGCTTCGCCCTGAACCGGCAGCCAGGCGCGGACCGCCTCCGGCAAGGCGCTCAGCAAGGAAGGGACGGAGGGCAGCAACGGCAGACAGGCCATGACAGCCAACCAGCCGAGTCCGCCCAGCATGCCGCCCAACAGGAAAATCAACCAAAAGCGGCGCGACCCGATGCAGCGTTCGACCCCAGCCCCGAAGAGGATGATCGCCAGCACGTTGAGGAAGAGATGCCCCCACCCGCCGTGCAGGAACATGTAGGTCAAGGGTTGCCAGTAACAGCCGCGAACAAAGAGATCCCAGTTGAGCGCGAAGCACGTTTCAACCGCTGTCCCGAGGGAGTAACCATACACAAAGGGAAGGCTAGCCGTAACGGTCTGAATCCAAAAGACAAAAAGACACACTGCGGCCAGGGTCGTAGCAGCAGGTGTCAGTAAAGAAAAACTGCGCAGACGCCAAAGCCATCTGCGTATCACCTTAATCAAAGAAGCCTCCAACTGGATTATGCCGACTTAATTGCATCCCAGTTCATGTAGAGCAACGCGGTCACAGCAACCAGCAAGACGGTCGCAGCAATCGCGCACAGTGCACCAATCAGGTCCGCTTTCGGCTTTTCCTGTGCAATTTCCTCAGACGGATTGCGATGACGCGCCGAAATAAAGGCACCACCTGTCTTAACTTCTTCCATTTCCGGCTGCTCGAGTGAAGATTTTTTCAGTTTCATACGTTTAGTTTAGCATACCTTTCTTGAACATCAACCCAAAAGATGATTCATGCGTATGGACATGTTATTCCTTAATCAAAGTATCCGTCTTTCTGTAGGGCTTCAATCAAAGGAGTTGGCAAAGACTTTTGATTAATGTTGCCCTTGGCTTGCTCAATAGCAAGTTCAGCGGGAGAAAGTGGATTCTCCTTAATAAAATCAAGGATTTCAAGCAAATTCGCACGTTCATCAGGATATTTTGCGAGAAAATGAGGCGACGTAATTGTATCTCCCACATTAATAACGCGCCAAAAAGAATTAGATATTTCAGACATTACCGAGAATTCTGTATAATATTCCATTTTCAAAATCAATCCTGCAATGTCGTTGGAATTGACGGCAAGCCTTGCGTTGGCGATAGCAAGCACATTTGACTTGTATCCCTGATACCACAAGTTCGTTACATTCGTATAAAAATTGGTCTGCGCGTGTGCGCAGAAACCCACGAATAATAGAATCGACACCAACACTGTTTTCATCAGTTTCCCTCATTTTATGGATTAGTCAACATCCTCGTCAACCCGGGCGAGGCATATTGCCTGTCAAAATTGAAATCCTCGAAAAGCGGAGACACCCCGTTGTTGTCAGGCGGATTCGGATTGGGCCAAGGTCTTTTGGTTTTGTCGTCTGCACTTTCGTGTTTCCAGATGTACTCGGCAAGGGCGGTCGCAATTGCATCATAGCTTCCGCCACCGGCCAAGTCCCAACCCTTATTCCAGCTTTCTTCCCCAGTCGCGCCATTGATCGTTCCATAGCGATATCCCGCTGCTTTTGTTGCCGCCTTCAACGTACCAATTTTACATGCCGCGTATCCGACCAGAAAATTGCTGATCTTGGCCAATCGGACTGGTGTCCCCTTCCAGGTACAGACAGCACCGAGACCAAAATTTTCGCCCATTGGATTAACAGTGTCCACCTGTCCATAATACCAGACGGACGGCGTATTTTCGCTGTCAGGACGTCCCATATAGTCTCCCGCGTTGTTCCAGTAAAACCATTTCATGTAATATTCTCTTTTAAGCCTTGATAGCCATGGATATTTATTGCGAACAGCGATTGCAAAAATATCGGCCTTCGCGAGATCGGCCTGCACTACGCCGTCCATCTCCGCTCCTGCAAGAGGCAGGACGAAACTCGCCTCTCCGAATGAGATCTCCCGCCCACTGAGGTTTTGGACAACCAAACGGAATCGATAGACACCTCCCTTTTTGGGGTTTCTGTAGACCGCTGTGAGCGAGGAAGATGGCACAAGCTCACCTGACCCAGGGCCCTCGATTTTAGTCCAATGGTATGTCAGTCCAGCAGTCGGAACATTTTCAGGGGCAAGACTCGCCGTAAGGGTGACATCAAAATCCCCCACATTAAAACTGCTGTCCACGATGTCCTTGTACAGCACCACAGCGTGTTTGTCGACATCCGGACTCCGATCAGTGCGGAAGACATGATTCACCCGCCCGGGGAACGGCGGCGGATTGGGAGATATACCAAGCTTGGACGAGGTGATATTAATCGTGCCTACACCACACGCAATGATGAAAACATGCGTCTGGCAATTATAATTCGTGGCAATTCCAGTTCCAATGAACGAAACAACAAGCGTTGCGTTACCTGGGCCAGAGGCCTGCACTTCAAGAAATTCTTGCGATTGACTGCGAGGGAAAGAAACCTCGGAAGACTCTCCGCCCCGCACCACCGCACTCCCATAGCGCGCGAAAATATTCGTGGAACCTGTGAGTGAGACCTTGTATATCCCCGTAAGCGCAACATCCTTAAAAATTTTACAGGGAAACCATCGGTTCGTTGACGCGGGAATAAGCCATTTTCTATCCCAGTCCGAAGCGAGAGAATCCGCATCAGAGAGCGCATAGCCAAAAAAAGAGCAGGCAAACACCATGCAGATCGCCAGACAGCAAGGCATCATACTCAGACGAGGATGTACAGCAAAGACACAACGCATCATATTTATTCTCATGTGACCACTGTACGAAATCAGCTTATTCGTGGCAACCAAAATTACAAGAAACTTGTTTTTAACAACACTTTATTTTGAAAAGCACACTTTTTGTAAAAGGAAGACACACCGCTTAAACGCGGCTGCATCTTCCTTTTCCAAAACCTACTTATTTGCCAGTTCGTAAGCCTGCATCAGCGTGCTGTACTTGGTCAGCATATTCGGCACTTCCCAAGCCGGCATCGTATTCTGATTCAGGAAGCCGAGATACTTCGTCATCACCGCATTGAAATTCGTCTCGTGCGTGCGCACATGCTCTTTCGGGACGTTGATGCGGAAGCCGGTCTCGAACGGTTCAAACGAGACGCCCGGCCACTTCTTGTTGATCTCGACCATGGCGTCCTTCAAGGCCGCCTCAATCTCTTCCTTCTTCACGCCCGCGTTGCGGCGCGGCTCGACGTAGAGCACCGGCTTATAGCCCTCGGCCTGGCCCTGCTCAATGATCAGCGACACGCGCGATCCGCGCATCAGGGAATAGTGCGTGTCGCCGCCACCTTCCGGAGCCTGATAATTCCAGAGCACGGAAACCTTCGCAAAGACGCCGTTGATCTCGTAGGTGAACTCACCGTTCGCCTTGCACTGCAACAGGCCCTTGGCATCCACATCCTGCTTCAGGAACTCCGGCCATTCGGTCGCGCCCGTCGAAGCCGTGAACTTCTCCAGCGACACCTCGGTGTTCCAGACGCGCGCCTGCAGCACCTTCACCAACGAGGGATTCAGCACCTTCTCCGGGAAAACTTCCCACTGGACCAGGTCGGTCAGATGCGTATTGACATCCACGATGGCCTGCCCCTGCTGGCGCGTATCGTAATACCACGCCGGGCGGATGAGCGGCTTGCCCGAAACGAGTTTGCGGAAATGATGCACGCTCTCCTTGGTGACCGCCGGATCATCCGGCGTACCCTTTTCCTGCGTACCGTAAACCTTCGGGAACATGGAGAGTTCACGTTGCAGCGTCGTCGTGATCTCATACCGCTCGGTCATGATATCGTAGAGCATCAGGTTCTTGGCCTGCGCCACCTCGAACGCCTTCTTCAGCAGCGCGAAGGTCTCCGGCGTGATGGACATCGGCTTGTCCGCCAGCACATTGAAGCCCGCCTCCACGCTCTTCAGGATGTAGTTGGCCTTACGCGCATTGTTGCCGGCCAGCACCACGACATCGCCCGCCTTCTCGGAAACCATCTTCGCCAGATAGTCGTCGCCCGTGTAGAGCTTGACATCCCAGGCCGTGGGATTTTCCGCGCGCGAATTGTAGTCCTTGATCAGCGTCATGAAGGCGTCCAGCTCCTTGCCTTTCGGCGCATAGACATGGACCGTCTTGGAAACGCCCACAACCGGCTGCTTCAACACCAGCGCCGCATGAAAATGACCGGGGTCGAGCACCACCAGACGCACCTCTTTTGCCTTGCCTTTTCCGCACGCGCATCCACATCCTTTTTCAGCGTCCTCCGGCTGCTTGCATCCTGCGAACAGAGCCATGACGAGCCCTGCTGTGATCATGTGATTCTTCATGAGTGAATTCCTCGCCTGTTCAGTTATACCGCCCCTGCTGCAACAGCCGCCAATAAACCGCCGTTCAGCAAAATCGTTTTTTGACGATCACTCAATTTGACCGTCACCGCAAACGATGTTCCCTGCGTCGTATTGCGCACCACCGCCTGGCCATTGCCTTCGATCGCCGCGCGCAGACCGTCAATTACCAGCGCATCGCCCGCAGCGATCCCCGCATAATCCGCGGGATTGCTGAAGACAAAGGGAACAATACCAAAGTTGATCAGATTGGCGCAATGGATGCGTTCGATGCTCTTGGCGATTACAGCTTTCACGCCCAGATACATCGGGCACATCGCCGCATGTTCGCGGCTCGATCCCTGCCCGTAGCTCTCACCAGCCACAATGACGTTGTGCAGCCCGGCATCGCGGTTCTTGCTGGCAGTCACATAGAACGTAGGGTCGGTATGCTCAAAAACGTACTTGGAATAGAGCGGCACGTTGGAACGGTATTTCAAACGCGCACCCGCCGGCATGATGTGGTCCGTGGTGATCTTGTCGCCGACCTTCACGGTCGCGACGCCGCTCAA
>CAZMLC010000097.1:0-8383 GCA_964567125.1 uncultured Akkermansia sp. | reverse complement strand
CGCCTTTCCGCTGTCCGCCGGAAACAAAACAAACTATGATCTACCGCGTGGCTTGGAAAAGCCTTTTTCAGCATCGACTAACTTACTTTGTCGATTCACAAAATGAGATCAACCACAGTTTTGCGCCGGCCTAACCTTGACAGTGTGCGCGGCAAGCGGATATACTGCATTCCCATGTCTGTATTAGTCGAACGAGATCATATCGGTATTTTTGGCAAAATGAACGCGGGCAAAAGCTCGGTCATGAATGTGCTGACCCAGCAGGAGACGTCGATCGTCGATCCGACGCCGGGTACGACTGCGGACACCAAGATCGCATTGCTGGAGATCCACGGTATCGGACCGGTTAAGCTCTTTGATACTGCCGGACTCGATGAGCAGGGCGAACTCGGTGAGAAGAAACGTCACAAAACGTTGAATGATCTGAAGGCCTGCGATCTTGTTCTGCTGGTGATCGATCCCGCGACAACGAGTCTGGTTGCAGAACGCGAAATTATCGAAACGGCGCGTGAACTCGATAAGCAGATTTTGATTATCTATAATCACTTTGGTGCGATTTGCGATACCGCGCGGATTGAGGCGGAACTCGATCTGCTGCGCTTCTATACGAAAATTAACATTGCGGCGAACGATGCGACACAGCGCCCTGCGTTGATTGATTTTATTCTGACGAATTATGTGCCGAAGCAGGATACGACCGAACTGCTGCCGTTCGTCAGGAAGGATGCCTATTATATCCTGATCATTCCCATGGATAAGGAGACGCCGCCGGGACGGTTCTTGCGTCCGCAGGCCATGGTTGAGGAGTACATCACGCGGCAGTGGGCCTATCCGGTTTCGTACCGGCTTGACCTGAGCAAGGCGCGCGGTTCCAAGTCCGAGGCCGCGGAGGAGTTGCAGCGCTTTACGGCGTTTGTGAATAATTTCCAGACGCGTCCGCAGGCCATGATCACCGATTCGCAGGCCATGGATATCATGAAGGATTGGTGTCCGGCGGACATTGCGCTGACGACCTTTTCGATTGTCATGATCAACTATTTCAGTCGCGGACGGCTGCGCGAATTTTCGGATGGTGTGAAGGCGCTGGATCATCTGAAAGCGGGCGACAAGGTGCTGATCGTCGAGGCGTGCAACCATTCGCGCATCGGTGAAGATATCGGGACTGTGCAGATTCCCAAGCAGTTTGCCAAACGTTATCCCGGCGTGATCGTCGAACATAATTTCGGCCGCGAATTCCAGGACAACAGGCAGCTCGATCAGTACGCGCTCATTATCCATTGCGGCGGGTGTATGATCAGTGCGCAGAAGTTGCAGGCGCGGTTGCGCGATTTGGAGACGGTCGGCGTGCCGATCACCAATTACGGGGTGTTGCTCTCCTATCTGCAAGGCCCGGCCGCGCTGCAGCGCGTGCTCAAGCCTTTTGGCATTTAAGTCCCCTCAATCTCATTGGCGACGCGCGTGGCGTAGTTGTCGGTCATTCCCGAGACATAGTCGAGGACGCGGCCCAGCCACCAGGCGTAGCTTTGCGCCTGGTTCTTGCGCACGTACTCTTCGCCCCAGGCTAGTTCCATGCAGCGCTTCTGAATATAGGTGAGTTCTTTGTATTTGCCGGCATTGGCGAGTGCACGAACCGCTTGGGTGTAGTGCTCGAGTATCTTGCCGAGAACCGTATACGCGCCGATTTCCGAGGCGATTTTACGCCGGTGGTTGAAGATGTCGGGATAGCGCTTGCGAATGTCGTCGAGCCCCTTCTGCATCGTTTTCGGGAAATCGCGCTTCAGATCGTGCGTACAGGCGCGTGTGCCGGTCATGATCGCCTCATAATTGTCCTTAAAGGTTTTGTTGGTTGCGCGGATCAGGCTGCTGATCGCCTTGGCGCGCAGCGAGGAGAGGGGGCCTGGCAGGGTTTGGCCGATGAGCGTACAGAAGATCTTGCGCACCTCTTTTTCGGGCAGGATGTGCATGTGGACCGCATCTTCGAAATCACAGATGCGGTAGCAGATGTCATCCGCGGCTTCCGCGAGAAACGAGAGCGGATGGCGGACAATATGGCCCTCCGGATTGCGCAACCCCAAGGTCGTGACCAGGTCGTCGAAAATGTCCGCCTCGGATGAAAAGACATTCATTTTCTCTTCGCGCACCACGCGCGGATCGGTTGAGGTCCAGGGATATTTGATCATGGTGCCTAATGCGGCATAGGTCAGGAGAAAGTAGAGTTGCTCGCGATTGTCCGCGCGCGCCATCATGCGGAACCCCTGCGCATTGCCTTCAAAGAAGATCCAGTCGCGCGCAATGGCCTGACGGGTTGCGGGGTCGGGAATCAGCGCGTCGAACAGCTGGTGCTCATGGGCTTTTGACCACTCGCGGATGGCGGCTTCGCCGGCATGTCCGAACGGCGGGTTCCCCATATCGTGGGCCAGGCAGGCGACCTGTAGAATGCAGATGATGTCCTCGCGGCTCCGGTTGCTGGGCAGGGTATCCCGTTCGGCGATGACTTCGTAGGCGGCTGCGCCTAGGGAACGTCCCACACTGGCGACTTCGAGCGTATGGGTCAGACGGTTGTGAATCTGATCTACTTCAGCAAACGGATGTACCTGCATTTTTTTTGCAAGCCGCCGGAACGGCGCGGAAAAGACGATGCGGTCATAGTCGTGTTCGAAGGCCGTACGCGCAGGCTGATTAAGATTTTTTTTTGCTGGCTGTTTGGTGCCAACGGCATGTTGGCGTTGATCGCTGAGCAGCGGTGTCCAATTTAAGCGGAAAGGTGTAGTACGCATAGTGGATTCTCCTGGTCGCACACGGCGAAGCCATAGTCGTCAGTATACTGCAAGCAAATTGGGTGTAACAAGTGGATTTACAGTTGAAGGGTTCGATAAATGCGTAAATCAGGGATTCTGACTTTACAGGCCCAAAGCCAATGCGATATGCTTGAAACAATGCGCTGATCCTTATGCATAAAGCGTTGCGCGTGCAAAACCGATGGCGTGCGCCCTGTCGATGAATCGATCGGTGTATGCAGTCTCGCGGATGTCGTGATGATTCGTAAAATTTCTATACAATGGTGGCGTTTCTGGGTTGCCGGTGAAGGGTTCTCGATTAAGACCGGTCGCGCATTTTTGCTCTGTGCCGTCACGGGATTGGTGACGGGGCTTGTCGCCGCGTTTTTTTACTATCTGCTTGAAACTGCGCGGTATTATCTGCTGGAGGGTTTGGGCGGTTTTTCACCGATTCTCGCGCCTGGCGAACCTGTGTTGCATGCACCGGTTGTCAAGGAACCTCTGCGTTGGGTGCTCCTCGTTCTCCCAATGGTGGGCGCTGCGGTGTCCTCACTCATTGTTCGTACCTTTGCGCCTTCTGCGGGTGGACATGGAACCGATGCGGCTGTGGCTTCTTACCATCGCGAGGATGGACAGATCGCGGCGCGTGTGATCCCCGTTCGGGCCATCGCTTCGTCGCTGGTGATCGGCTCGGGTGGTTCTGCTGGCTGTGAGGGCCCCGTAACGCAGATCGGTGCCGCGTGCGGTGCAACCATTGCGCGGATACTGAAACTCGATGCCGCGGAACGTCGTATCCTGTTTGCCGCAGGCATGGCCGCTGGCGTCGGGGCGATCTTTCGCTCGCCGTTGGCCGGCGCGATCTTTGCGGCTGAGATCTTTTACAGCGGCTTGGATATTGAGTATGAGGTCTTGATGCCTTCCTTGGTGGCGTCGACGGTCGCCTATGCGGTATTTGCGATTTTCTTCGGGTGGCAGCCGCTTTTCCAAATGCCGGAGTACACGTTTACCGATCCGCTGAAATTAGTTCCCTTTTTGCTGCTGGCGATCGTGGTTTCGACTGGGGCTAAGTTCTACATTCTGGTTTTCCGGCAGACTGAGCAATTTTTCCGTACGTGGCCGATTTCGCCGTGGTTAAAACCGCTGATCGGCGCGTTCCTGACAGGCTGTATCGGTTTCTTTTTCCCCGAGGTTCTTGGGGCTGGATACGGCTTGATTCAGCAGGCGCTGTCGGTCGGGACGACGCTGACCGATACGTATGGTTCGCTGACGCTGACGCTTTGCCTGTGCGTGTTTTTTGGTAAGATTTTCGCGACGAGCATGACGGTGGGCAGCGGCAACAGTGGCGGTTTGTTCGGCCCGGCGCTGGTCGCGGGGGCAGCCCTCGGGGCTGCCACAGGCTTGGCGTTGGAGCCGCTCTTTCCCTCCCTGGTTTTGCATCCGAGCGTATTTGCCATGGTCGGCATGGCGGGCTTTCTGGCTGCGACCGTGCGGACGCCCATCGCCGCGATTATCATGGTGAGCGAGATTACGGGCAACCACCTCTTGCTTTTGCCCACGATGTGGGTCTGCGGGATCACCTATCTGCTGGGGAACAGCTGGACGATCTATCGCAGCCAGGTGCGGACGCGTGCATGTTCGCCCGCGCATCAGGGGATCAGCACGCCATCGTAAGTGGCTCAAACGCGTACATTCAGGGGGAACAGAATGAAGAAGACATGGATCTGGATCGGGCTTTGTCTCGCGGCTGGTGTCGTCAGCGGAAATGCGGACGAGGATCCGCGTATCGCGCGCGTATTGGCTGGCGAACTGCATGAGGCAAAGGCTTCCTGGTGGGGGTATGCTGCGGACGATAACACGGCGAATTTGCAGGCTGCGATCAATTCGCGGGTCGCGACGCTGATTGTCGATCGTCAGTCCGGACCGTGGATTACGCGTGGACTCACATTGGTCAGCAACCAGCACATCGTCTTTGAAAAGGGTGTGGAGCTCCTGGCCAAGAAAGATGAGTTCCGCGGGAAAGCCGATGCGCTGATGACGCTGCATGGCGTTACGAATGTCACGCTGACGGGATACGGGGCGACCTTGCGGATGCGGCGCATGGATTACCACAGCGAGCCCTATGTGCATGCGGAGTGGCGGCACGTGCTGAGCATCAAGAGCGCAGCACAGGTGCGGATTCTGGGGTTAACGCTGGCTGAAAGCGGCGGTGATGGCATCTATCTGGGCAGCCTCAATCCGCAGCGGCCGAATGTCGATATCCTGATCCGCGATGTCTGCTGTGAAAAGAATTATCGCCAGGGGATCAGCGTCATTTCCGCGCAGAATCTGCGCATTGAAAACACGGTGTTGCGCGATACCTGGGGAACGGCTCCTGCGGCGGGTATTGATTTTGAGCCCAATCATGCAGGTGAGCAGCTCAGCTCGATCACGATGGTCAACTGCGTGACGGAAAATAATTACGGTGACGGCTATGCCTTCTATCTGCCGAATCTGACAGCAACATCGCAGCCTGTCTCGATCGTACTGGAGAATTGCCGGTCGGTGCGTGACCGGCAGCGGGCGGTGATGATTGCGGCAGGCAACGGGGCTGCCACAGCGGTGAAAGGATCGATCCGGTTCGAGGACTGTCAGTTCGAGCGCTCGGGCAAAGAAGGTCTTTTGCTGCGCGGCAACTCGGTCGAGGGACTGTCGATTCTTTTCAATGCCGGGGGCTTTGCATTGTGCGGAGCGACCAACAGTGTCGCGGCGGATATCGTCTTGAGTCAAGTAAACGATGATCGCTTACCTGTCGGTAACATGCGCTTCGACAATGCGACGATCGTGCAGCCGCGCGAACGTCCGTGGCTGGCCTGGCAGCCGATGCAGGACATCATTGAATCGCCGCGCCTGAGCGGAACACTCCGCGTCAATTCCAACGTGGTTGCCCTCACTTCAGAGTGGCTTACGCAACACTACCCGCCGCTTTTTAGCGTGCGGATTCCGAGGGTTCCGTGCGCATGGGAAACAGTGACGGTGACCGATCCTCACGCGCAGCAGACAACGCCGTATTCACCGATACGCATCCGCGCGCGGGCGACCTATCTCTTTTATGCGCAGGCGGGGCAAACGGTTGCGTTCACCGCGGTGCAGACGCGCGTCGGTCGATCCGCACGCGGCGATCAACCCGTCGCGATCGCGTCGGTCAATCAGCCGGACCGTGTTTTACATACAGCGGGGCTGTCGGATTTCAATACGCCGACGCAGATCCGTATGGTCGCGCCAACGGCAGGATTCTATCGGATGAACGTCATGGTGGGGGCGCATGCCTGCTGCATCACGGAAGGCAACGTGCCGCTTGCGCTCAGCGCGGAGGAGGCGTCGGTGGGCTGCATGGCCTCAACCGGCTCCTTGTACGTGCCGATGCGCACCGGGACCGAATGTGCGGCGATCGGAGTGAGCGCGTCACCCGCAGAGCGCGTCGCGGCGCAGCTGTTGACCCCGCGCGGGCATCCGGTGTGGAGCCAGGCCTCGATTCAAGGGCCTGTTCGCTACGTGTTCACCGCTGCGGATCGGCTGGAGGCGGGACTTTGGCAGCTGCGCATCGCGAAACCGGAGCAGGGTTGTTTCGAGGATTTTTCCGTGGATGTCCGCGGGGTGCCCGCCTGCCTTTTTGTATCGCCGGACCGCTACTGGTTCTAAAATCGACTTTCGGAAGCACGTCCCTTTTGGTAAGCTAATCAGAAATGGCAATACGAGATTCTAGACCAGTGCGAAAGACGTTCCCGATCAATGCAATGATCGAGGGGCGTACGGTTTTGGTTGTCGGGGGCGGACGCGTCGGGCAGCGTAAAGTGGAACTTTTGCTGGATGCCGGGGCGTGCGTTGTTCTGATCTGTCCGGATTGTGTTGCCGAATTGACGGAGCTGGCTACGGCCGGACGCATTGTCTATGCGGCGCGTCCTTTTCAGCCTGAGGATGTTCAGGACAAGAGCCTGGTCTTCGCCTGCACGGACGATAAGCACGTGAACCGTGCGATTCTTGAGTGCGCCCAGGCGGCGCGCATCCCCTGTTGCTGCGCCGATGGCAACTGGGCGGATGGTGACTTTGTGACGCCTGCGATTATTCGCACGGGGGAAGTTCTGATCGCGGTTTCAACCAGCGGCAAGTCCTGCCGGCAATCGCGGTTGATCAAGGACAATCTGCGCAAGCACCTCGACTCGATTGAAAGTTCGGACCTGGTGGTGCTGGGTACCAGCCACGACTATTTGGACAGTGAGGCGCGCGCGGCCTTTCATCTGCTGCCGCCGTTCCGGCAAGCCATGGGCGAGATGATCCGGCAAGTCTGGGGCGTCCACGAGTTTCTCATCTTAAACACCTGCAACCGCATTGAGATCGTGGCGGCTGTTTCGCGTGAAGCCTCGACCTGCGGGATCTTGCGACGGCTGCTGCGTCTGGATATGTTGAGCGCGGATCAGTATTACATGAAGCACGGGTTCGAGGCATTTTCACATCTGTGCCGCGTGACGGCGGGTATGGATTCGCAGACACCGGGCGAAGTGCATGTGGTCTCACAGCTCAAGGAGGCTGTTGATGAGGCTGTGGAGAACGGTTGGGCGGGTTCCATTATCCGCGAACTGTGCGATGCCGCGCTGCACGTCTCAAAAGATATCCGACGCGAAGTCGAGCCCTTGCTGAACGTGGCTGAAATCGAAGAGGTGGCTCTGCGCTATCTCGATCAGAAGTGTGCGGCCGAGAGTGTCGCGGTGATCGGTACGGGGATGGTCGGCCAAGGTTTGATCGCCGGCCTATTGCGGCGCAATAAAAAGTGCGTCTGGGTCTATTACCGCAATGCGCCGACACTCAGCAGCGAATCGGCGCGGCACATTGAAGTCGTGCAGCTCGATGAATTGACGACGCAATTGCAGCAGGTCGATGCCGTGATCAGCGCAGTCAATGCGCCGCAGCCTGTGATCACGTGCAAAAAACACGGTGAATATCTCAATCCCAAAGGGGTCTGCCTGATGGATCTGGGCATGCCGCGTAACATTGATCCTGACTTTGATCGCTTAGGCGGGACGGTGCAGTCGGCGAACCTGGACGATCTGAAATTGTGGGCGCGCATCCAGAATGGCGCGCACGAGCGCGCCAACGAAACGGTCGAGCAGGTGACCGACGATCACCGTGAATTCTACGAGCGGTTGCGTGCAAGCATTCAGGGCATCTAGGCGCAGTTCTACGTGAAGGCCCTGCGGGACTCCCGTGAAACTTTCAGACGCGGCATCAGTCAATGGCAACTTCGACGCGCTGCGGTGTCAGGAGCGCGTCGAGCACAGCGGGTTTAATTTTGATTAAAAACCCGCGCTTCCCGCCGTTAATGTAGAGGTCCTCAAGGTCAAACAACGTTGCTTCCGCATAGACCGGCAGGGGTTTGCGCGTGCCGAACGGACTTGTTCCTCCGACCATATATCCGGTATGCCGCTGCGCGGTTTCCGGGGTGCAGGGCGTGATGGTCTTCACGTGCAGGTGGCGCGCCAGCTGTTTCAGCGAGATTTCACGATCGCCGTGCATCAGCACGATCAGCGGCTTCTTATCCTCATTTTCCAACACGATGGTCTTGATGGTCTGGT
>CAZMLC010000096.1:0-8386 GCA_964567125.1 uncultured Akkermansia sp. | reverse complement strand
CGCTTTGTGGGCGAGGAGGGGTGGATCTTCTGCGGACGCGGTTCCGTGAAGGCGACCATCAGCGATCCCGGGGCCGGCGGCAAGCATGGCTATTGGCGACCGTTGGAGGCGAGTTCGAAAAAATTGATTGAGGGTGATGTCGTCCGGCAGGTGAGCCGCAATACGGCTAACCATCACCGCTGTTTCTTTGCAAGCATTCCCGGTCGCACAGTGACCAACACGCCGGTTGAGGTTGCGCACCATACGACAACCGCCTGCATTCTGGCGTATACGGCGATGAATTTAAAGCGCACGTTGCAGTGGGATCCTGCTGCGGAGCGTTTTGTGAACGATGAGGCGGCGAATCAGACGTTACAACGTCTGGAGCGTGCGCCTTACGGAGCGCGTGCTGCATTTGCAAAATATGCGGTGTAGCTCATGTTGATGATCCTGTTTCGGGTGTGGAAAATAGGAGGCAATAATAATGAATATGAAGCAACCGCCCATCTGCGGATGGGCATTTGTTGGAATCCTTGTGTGCAGCCTTTTCATGCGTGCAACGGTGTGGGCTCAACATGAGGCTGATGGATATGGGTTGGTTGATGCGCTCAACGCAGGTTCCAGCAGTGCGCAGGATATCTGGCCGTTCCGCTTCGATGCGAACAATATCAATTCGCCTGGGCGTGCTGGGGGGCCGGCAACGCACGCGATCACGCGCTCCGCAGCCTGCTGGGCGCCTGAGTCGGTCTATCAGCTCGAGTCGTTTGCCAAGACGCAGACTGTGACCTTTGTCGGATTGACACCGGGTGCTGCCTATCGTACCGAGATCCACAACTCGGAAAACTATTTTACGGCTGTCGGGATCCGTGTCTTCAACGTGACGATCAACGGATCCCTGGTGATGAATAACTACGACATCTTTGCCGATGCGGGTGCGGCCTACACAGCGGTCTGCAATGTCAACGACGTAACCGCGGATAGCAACGGCAAGATCGCGGTGCAGTTCATCACCGTCAAGGATAATTCCCGCTATGCGGGTTTAGCGGTTTTCGGCAAGAGTGCGCCCTCGGACTTCACCAGCTTCACGGCTACGAAGTATGGTGTTGTTCACGATGTCACCTTTACGTGGAGCGGATGCCGCGATGTGCATCGCTATTATCTGCAGGCTTCGATAACGAACGGGCCGTGGTCGACACTGCAAGTTGTCTATCCCTCGGTGACGAACGTTACGGTGGCCAACGCTTGGAATGAACAGGCGATGCGTTATCGCGTGGTCGCCTCGAATGGCGTTGGAACCGTAACCTCGTCCGAGGCGAGTATTTCCGCGCTGAGCTATGATAATGAGATCGCTGCGCGCGGCGGCGTTGTGACCAACGATGCCACGGCGATTGTCGGTATCACCTCGTCCGGGGATTCGGGGAATATCACCTTGTCGGCAACGCCGACGAACAGCGTGAGCGGCTTGATTCAAGCCGTGGCAACGCCTGCACTTGTCGATCTTGAAAGCGGGAATTTGCGTGCGGATTCAATACGCGTGGAGAGCGGGGCCGAATCGTTGACGATTGGCGCGTCGGTCGGTCAGGGCACACTTTCCTCCACGGTTGACGGACGCACGCTAGCATTGACGGCGAACGATGCGGCAAGTCCGCTCGTGATCAATGCCCAGGTTGTCCAGATAGGAACCTCGCCCATGGCGCTGACCAAATCAGGACCGGGTACGGTCCAGCTCGATGGTGGCGCGTCGTACAGCGGTCAGACCACGATCAATCAGGGCGTGCTTACGGTTGCGGAGACGAGTTCAAATACTTGGAACAGCGTCCTGTCCGGCAGTGGTACATTCGCCAAGACCGGCGCTGGCCGTATCATGCTCAATCGTCAGAGTCCTGCATTTGCCGGTGCACTTGAGATCCGTGAAGGAACCGTGCTTGTCAATACAGGCAGTCCCTTCGGCGCGAGCACGGTGGTGGTCTCTTCCGCGGCGGCGCTGGATGTCGGTTCGCCGAATCTCGGGGATCAGGGTGTGAATGTGGGGAGCAACCTGATCGTCGTGAGCGGTTCAGGTCCGAATGGGCGCGGCGCAATCATCAACTCCTCCGCGAAGTCGCAGTACAATGCCTTGGTCAACGTTGCGCTGGCCGGCAATGTGGTTTTTGGCGGTGAGCACGCCAATGCGCGTTGGGATCTGCGCAATACGACGTCGCCGTGCAAATTCCTGATGAACGGCTACAACGTGGAAAAGGTCGGGTCGAACATGGTCTGCCTGACCGGGGTCAACCTGGTGGAAGGCGGAACCGTCAAGATCGATGTGAAGGAGGGCACGTGGTCCTCAGAAACCACGACGACCTATCTGGGCGGATCGGACAATCTGATGACCGTATATGGCGGCGCTAGATTTGACCAGTACCTCATGAGCAATCCCTTCAGCTGGAAGTTGCTGATGAAAAGTGGCAGTATCTACAATACCCGCAATGGAAGTTACCGTTCTAACAACAATATGGCTGGACCTGTAGAGCTTGAATCGGGCTCGGTTCAGTTCAATGCGGATTCCGAGAGCTATTTCACCGGCGTGATCTCCGGTGCCGGACGTTTGCGCAAGACCGGTGGAGGGCGGATCGTGCTGGAGAATTCGGCCAATGCGTATGCGGGCGGAACGCAGGTGGACGGCGGCGTGTTGCAGGCCAATCTGCCGGGAGCGTTGCCCAACTACAATCAGCTGGCCGGCGTGACGGTCAATGGAGGAGCAACGCTTTCGCTGCTCTATACGCCGACCAACTGGCCGCGCGCGGATCTGGATGCGCTGGCGGCGAACATGGCTTTCAGCGGCGACGGTGCACTGGGCTTCTATGTGGATACCGCGCAGACGCTCAGCGGGCTGTGCGTGACCGGCGGCATTCACAAATACGGCCCCGCGCTGCTTTCCGTTACAGCGCCAGTGATCGGCAGCAACGGCTTTTTGCGCGTGTATGACGGTGCAGTCAACCTCGCGGCATCGGGGACGAATTTCTTCAAGAATGTCGGACTCTACAACAACGCCACCCTGCGTATCGACTCGGCAAGTTCGCTGCTGATCCCGACATCAAACAGTTATTTCTATGTCGGGTTGACTGAACTGAAAACGTCGCGTGTGATTCTGCAAGGAAATGGCTTTATCGGTACAACCTCCGCGATCCCGAAGAGCGCAAATAGCAGCGAGATCCGCGTTGGCAATGCGTTGGCCACACGCGGTATTCTTGAAGTGAGGGACACGGCGTCGATTACAAATAAGATCCGTCTTGGTCTCGATACAGGCTCTCAAGGCGCCATGTATCAGTATGGCGGCAGCGTGCAGAACCGCGGCGGTGCGGCCAACGATATCCGTGTGGGTGAGAATGGCTATGGCTATCTGGAACTCACGGACGGCTCCTATGAGTTCATGGGCTACAGTACGGTCGGGTGCAACAATACGGCGGTTGGGATCATGGTCCAGAAGGGCGGCTATGCCTACTTCTCTGGAACACACGACGGTCGCTTTGGCCTGTCGCGCGGCGGTACGGGCGTTGTCTATCAGACGGGTGGTACATTCAAGCATAATGCGTACTTGTACATTGGCGAAAACGATAATTACCAGCGCGGTTTTTCGTCGTACACGATCGATGGCGCCGCAGCCGTGACGGATCTGGGCAACAACAATGTGCGCATGGTGCATCGGACGAATCATGTGGCGCATCTCAATCTGAACAACGGGACGCTGATCGGTTCCGGCGTGACGTGCCGCAACAACGTCACCAACAGCGAGACGGCGAAAGCCTACGTGAACTTCAATGGCGGTACCTTCCGCGCTTCTGCGGCCGGTGAACTCTTTGCCGTGGGTTCCTACTACAGTCCAGACCGCGTGACGATCTATCCCAATGGCGCGGTCGTCGATACGTCGAACTACCTCGTGCGCATCTCGGTTCCGCTGCAGCGTCCCTCGGGTAAAGGCATTACCTCCATTGCATTTGCCGGGACAAACTTCATCGGTTCACCGTATGTCCAGATTCTGGGCGGCGGCGGTTACAATGCGACCGCTGTGGCGAATTTCGATTCCGCCAGCGGTGCGGTCAACGGCGTCACGATTACCTCGCCGGGCTGCGACTTCACGACCGCGCCGACGGTGCAGCTCGTGGGCGGCGGCTTCACCAACCGCAACATGGTGGCCTCATCCGTTGTGATCGGGGATATTCCCGCGACGGGCGGATTGATCAAGCGGGGCAGCGGCACGCTGGCGCTGTGCGCGACCAACACCTACGGCGGTGCGACGGTACTTGAAAATGGCACCCTGCTGGTCGGTTGCGAAGGCGCTTTGCCGGTCGGCAGCGCGATCACGATGAACGGCGGCACGTTGAACAGCGGCGCGTACACGGTGAATGCGGGCGACCTCCAGCTGTCGTCGGGCATACTGATTGGTATGGCTGTGGCCTGCTCCAACGTCACGAAGACAGGTTCGGGGACGCTGGTCGTCTCCTCCACGATTCAGACCTCGGGGAAAGTTTCGCTCGAAGAGGGGACCGTTTTTGTCCAGGGTGGAACGCCGGGACTCTATAAGGGGATTTTGACCAATCAGTTCAATCTGGGCGATGTCAATCCCAAGACCAATGTTTCGTTGCTGTTGGATATGGCGAACACGACCACAGGATGGCCGACGAATTCGACCGCGGTCTATACGGGCTTTGTCTGGAATCGCGCGTCAACCAATGTCACGTGGACCTTTGTCGAAAACTTCGATGATTCTGCGTATCTCGTTATTGATGGTCAGATCGTACTGAACAACTCGGGCTGGAATACGCCGACCAAAGGGACGATTACGTTGGCACCCGGTGCGCATAGCTTTGAGGCACGCTTTGGACAGGGTGGTGGCGGGGCAGGCCCCAATGTTGTTTCAAATGTCTGGGAATCCGCAACCATGGCCTTTGTCTGCGATTACCAAGGTCGCGACACGTTGAATCCAGCCTATTTCAATTTCATGGTTGATCCAGGCGACGGTTCGCTCTTTACAACCGACATTCTCAATCCGGCGTTTGGTATCTTCTCAGCAACCGCGGACCTGACGGTCAAGAACGGCGCTGCGCTGCTCTTCAGATCTCCGGCGACCCAGACCGTGAAGAGCCTTGCAGGCACGGGGCTGATCTCCAATGCGGTTGTCAGCGTCACAGAGACGCTGACTGTCGATGCGGCTGAAGCGGCTCAGGGACGCTGTTTGAACCTGGCTTCCGGCACGCTGGATCTGACCGCGCATCCGACGCTGGCCTTGACGAATGTCGCCTCGCTGGGTACCTCGGGCGCACGCTATGTGCTGGCGCGTACGGCGTCGATCACCGGTTCGTTTGGCGCGATTACCGGATTGCCGAGCGCGCGCTGGGTCGTTTCGATCCGCAATAATGAGGTGCAACTTGCGTACCAGAATGGTACAGTCTTGTTGATGAAGTAAGCAAAGGCAGGCATGAAGGAACGACGGTTCACGCGACAGATTCACGTGGGGAAGGTCCCCATTGGCGGGGGTGCTCCGATCAGTGTTCAGACCATGGCCAATGCGCATCCGCACGATGCCGCAGCCTTGCTGCGTCAGATTGCGGATGCCGCGGAGGTCGGCTGCGACATCGTGCGCCTGACTGTGCCCGATCCGGAGGCTGTAACCACCTTCGCCCAGGTGAGGCGGGCCTCGCCGTTGCCCCTGATTGCCGATATCCATTTTGATTATCGTCTGGCGCTCGCCGTGTTGGAGGCGGGCGCGGATGGGCTGCGGATCAATCCTGGAAATATTGGCGGCGCTGACCGCGTGGCAGCTGTCGCGGCTGCCGCACAGGCGCGCAAGGTTCCGATCCGCATCGGCGTGAATGGCGGTTCGCTCGAAAAGGATATTCTCGAGACGTATGGCTCCGCGACCGCCGAAGCGCTGGTTGAAAGCGCCTTGCGCCATGTGGCGCTGCTTGAGGCGGTCGGCTTTCACGACATCAAGATTTCGGTCAAGGCTTCAGATGTGCTGCGCACGATCGAGGCCTACCGGTTACTCTCTGCGAAGACCGACTATCCCTTGCATCTGGGCGTTACCGAGGCGGGAACGTTTATTCCCGGCACGGTGCGCTCCTCGGTCGCTTTGGGCTACCTGCTGCTGGAAGGCATCGGCGATACGATCCGCGTCTCGCTCACGGATGCGCCGGCTAAGGAGGTGCGTGTGGGCGTGGAGCTGTTGCGTAGCCTCAACCTGCGGGCCGCTGGGGCGTCGGTGACCTCGTGCCCGACCTGCGGACGCACGTGTGTCGATGTCGCGGCGCTTGCTAGCGAGGTTGAGAACCGGTTGGAGCGCTATTACCGCGAGCAGCCGCGGGCCTTGCGGCCCAAGGTCGCGGTGATGGGCTGCGTGGTCAATGGTCCGGGTGAGGCGAAACATGCCGACATCGCGGTGGCGGGCGGCAAGGGCTGCTTTGCGCTCTTCATCAACGGACGGCAGGAGCGCGTGATCCCCGAGTCCGAGGCCTTGGAGACGATTGTGAACTGCGTCAAAGCATGGCGCGGAAGGAACGGCTAACGTGTTGCGTCAACGGACAGCATGGATACTTTTTTCAATTCTAGCGGGCGTGCTGGGCCTGCTGATGGTCTGGCCAGTTCTGAATGTCGTGCGCGGCGGGTTCTGGGTAAATGGCGAGCTGACCTTTGCCTATCTGCTTGGCGTTTTCAAAAATCCGATCTATGCAGAGGGGTTGTTCAACAGCCTTTGCCTGGCCTTGGGCTCAACGCTGCTGGCTTCGTGCATCGCGATTCCGCTGGCCTGGCTGGCGCATACCTATCAGTTTGCCGGACAGCGCATGCTGATGGCGCTGTTGCTGCTCCCGATGATCCTGCCGCCCTTTGTCGGGGCTATCGGCGTGACGCAGCTGCTGGGCCCCTATGGTGTCTTAAACGCCGTGCTGCACTGCGGTCCGATCGACTGGCTGGGGCAGGCGCGCTATCTCGGCGTGGTGATTTTACAGGCGCTGGCCTTTTATCCGATCATCTATCTGAACGTCTCGGCTGCGCTTGCGAACATCGATCCCGCGTTGCACGAGGCGGGGCAGAATCTGGGCGCAAACGGCTGGAGGATCTTCTGGCGCATCACGCTGCCGCTGGTCATGCCCGGGCTCTTCGCGGGATGCACGCTGGTCTTTATCGCCTGCTTCACGGAGCTGGGTACGCCGCTCATGCTCAACTACACGCGCTGCGCTTCGGTGCAGGTCTACGACGAGCTGAAGGAGATCAGCGCCAATCCCTTCCCCTATGCGCTGGTTACTGTGGTGCTCTGCGCCAGCGTCATGCTCTACTTGACAAGCCGGTTCCTGTTCGGCGGAAAATCCTATGCGATGCAGGCGAAAGCCACGACGCAGCACAAACCCCATCGGCTCGGTGTTGTCGGTCAGTGTTGCGTGGCGCTGCCCTTCCTCGCCGTGATCCTGCTGGCGCTGCTGCCGCATCTGGGCGTGATCCTGACGAGTATCTGCGTGCCAGGCAGCTGGTACCAGACGATTCTGCCCAAGGCCTATACCGGCGCGCATTATGCGGAGGCGCTGGGTCACGCGATGACGCTCGATGCGATTCGCAACAGCCTGCTCTTTTCAACGATCGCGGTGTTCTTCAACATGACGATCGGCGTGTTGGTGGCTTGGGTCGTGGTGCGCTCCACCATTAAAGCGCGCGTCGTGCTCGATGCGCTGGCCATGCTGCCGCTGGCTGTGCCGGGTCTCGTGATGGCTTTCGGCTATATTTCGCTGAGCAATCTGGCCGTGAATCAGCCGTGGATTAAAAGCCAGCCCTACCTTTTCGATCTGTTGGACGTGCGCAGCAATCCGACGCTCTTTCTGGTCATCGCCTACGCGGTGCGGCGCCTGCCCTACATGGTGCGCGCGGCAGTTGCGGGTTTGCAGCAGACCTCGGTCACACTGGAGGAGGCGAGCGCGAACCTGGGAGCTTCGCCGGCCATGACCTTGCGTCGCGTGACCCTGCCGCTGATCGCCGCCAATCTGATTGCCGGATCCTTGCTCGCCTTCGCCTTCAGCATGCTGGAGGTTTCGGATAGCCTGATGCTCGCGCAGAAGATGGAGTACTATCCGATCACCAAGACGATTTTCGAGCTCTTCCAGCTCATGGGCGTTGGACGCTTCCTCGCCGCGGCGCTGGGCGTCTGGTCCATGGTCTTTCTAGCTGTGACGATCATCGGCAGCAGCATCCTGCTCGGCAAGAAGATGGGCGCGCTCTTCCGCGCATAGATTGGCACCGTGTGTTTGAACCTTTTGTATGCGTCCGACGTTCTAAGGTTTGCAAATCTGTGTGTGCGCAGGAATGGTATCTTCCGGTTTAGCGCAAATTCAATTGGCTGTGTGACGCGATGAAGGGAAAAGAGCATGAAAGGAAGTGTGTT
>CAZMLC010000095.1:0-8825 GCA_964567125.1 uncultured Akkermansia sp. | reverse complement strand
CCAACGTTGCGGGTGAGCGGAGCCGCGTAGCGGCGCACGCTCAAGCCGCTGGTTCGGTGCTTCATTTGTTCGTTAGTCGGTGAATCTTTCCCATCGGCTTGCGATCTTTGTAGAGGGTGACGAGAACGTTCTCCTTCGGATCGTACGTGAAGAAGTTCGTCGTGCGTGCAACCGGTATGTGATGGATACTTGGGGATCTGCCGCTTTGTCCGTAAAGAACAATAGTTCCGTTCACAATTTCGTAGGTATCCGTACCCACGACTCGATACGGAAGACCCGATGGGGTGTTGGTAGAGTCGATCATCATCCCGACGAGAACTATACCATTAGTCCGGAAGTCGTGCGCGACGTTGACGGTGACGCGACAGTGCGTCACCGAGTTGGTCCAGATGCCTAGGAATGGCAGATCCTGTGCCAAGGCGATTGTGGCAAAGGCTCCACAGATCATGATTAATACTGCATTCTTCATTTGTCACCGAACAGTGTATTAGGCCTTACTCGGTTGTGTAAAGCGCAACGTATGTTTCAAGCATAGTCATTGACGGATAAAAAGTCAATGGGCCTGCTTGAAACCGTTATGCCCTTTTTACTGATTGATAGATAACTCGATGAGGTTGGTTTGTGAACGTTGTTTTTGCTTTTTCTCTTGCCTCTTTTTTGACACACTATGCGGTAATTAACGTGGAGGATTTGAATGAATGCGAAGATGGCGGTGGCGTGGGGACTCTGTGCTGTAAGTATCTGTTCTGGGGCGGCTGCGCCACGACAGGTGAGCGGTGTTTATCCGACTCTGGCAACGTTTAATAATGAGGGCGAGTGTGGAACCGGTGCCGTTGTGCCGTGGGCCGGCAGTCTGTGGGCGATCAGTTATGGTCCGCATTGCGTGCAGGGCAGTAGCGATAAACTTTATGAGATCACGGATGATTTGCATCAGATTATTCGTCCCGAAAGCATCGGCGGTACGCATGCGAACCGCTTGATCCACAAAGAATCCAACCAGCTGATCATCGGCTGTTATTTGATCGATACGCAGAAGAATATCCGCGTGGTGTCGCCTAAAACCACGATGCCGGGACGCCTGACGGGTACCGCGCGTCATGTAACGGATCCTGCGAACAAAGTCTACTTTGCCACCATGGAGGAGGGACTCTACGAAGTGGATGTCAACACGCTCGCGGTGAAGACGCTGATTCGCGATGGCAATAAAGCGACCTTTAAGCCCAACAACTGGGAGAATGCGCCGAGTTCGGAGTTGCCGGGATATCACGGTAAAGGTCTCTACAGCGGTTTCGGAAAAGTCTTTTATGCGAACAATGGCGATCATGCCCAAGCTGCGTTGAAGCGCCCGGATGTCCCCAGCGGTGCGCTGGCCGAGTGGAGCAGTTCCGGGGACTGGAAGCTGATCCGGCGTAATCAGTTCACGGAAATTACAGGGCCGGGGGGCATCTACGGTAACGAGAATCCGCAACAGGATCCGATTTGGACGCTGGGCTGGGATTTTCGCTCGGTTATCCTGATGGCGAATGTCGGTGGAACTTGGACCTCGTATCGTCTGCCCAAGCATTCGCACTGCTATGATGGTGCGCACGGCTGGAATACGGAATGGCCGCGTATCCGCGATGTCGGCGGTTCGGATCTGCTGATGACCATGCATGGCGCTTTCTGGCACTTCCCGAAGAATTTCACCCCGCAAAATTCAGCCGGGATTGCTCCGTATTCGAGCTACCTGAAAGTGATCGGTGACTTCTGCAATTGGAAGGGCCGTATCGTCATGGGCTGCGATGACAGTGCCAAGAGCGAATTTCTGAATACGCGCAAGGCAAAAGGCGAGCTCAAGGCGCCCGGTCAGTCGCAATCGAATCTCTGGTTTGTCGATCCTACCCAGCTTGCGCAGTTCGGTCCTTCAATCGGTCGCGGTGCGGTCTGGAGCAAGGAGCCGGTTCGCGCGCATGTGGCCTCGGATCCCTATCTCTTCAGTGGGTTTGATCGCCGCACACTCTGGATCAAGCACAGCGAATCTGAGCCCGTGGAATTCACCCTTGAAGTGGATCAGGGGAATGGAACGTGGTCTGTGCTGCGCAAGGTCACTCTTGGAGGTGCGCAGAACCGCGTGCTCTTTACATCGGCGGATAAGGGTGTCTGGGTGCGGCTGAGCGCGTCGCGCGACTGTAAGGAAGTTACCGCGCAATTCATCTACAGCAATGTCGATGGCCGCAGCGAAAAGGCCGATGCAATTTTTGATGGCATTGCCGCGCAGGAACCGGACAGCAAGGGACTGCTGCACATTTCCTCGTGGGCCTCGAAAAAATTGCGGTTGGCCACGACCGACAAACAGTGCTTTGAACTGGATGAGACGCTGACCTTCAAGGTGCCCGAGCGGCCCAATGCGCACGCGACTGTTGCCAAGGATGCACCGATTCCCGCGAACGTGATCCAGGAGGATGCCGCATCCCTGATCTATCCCGCCGAAGGTGGACGCTGGCGCATTCCGCGCGGATGCAAAGATGCACCTGCCACAACGGGCCGTATCAGCCGCGAAGTCTGCACGGAGCGCGACATGTTCAATGCCGGTGGCATCTTCTACGAATTACCTGCCGAGAATGCAGGCGGTTTCGCCAAGGTTCGTCCGATCGCGACGCACAATCGCGCCATTTACGATTATGCCTCCTATCGCGGCTTGATGGCCATCAGCGGCCTTGATGCGACCACGCGCAGCGACCGCATCGTGCGCACGGCCGATGGCAAGCAGGGCGTCTGGGTCGGCGTGGCCGATGATCTCTGGAAATTCGGCAAAGCGCGCGGCGTGGGCGGCCCGTGGCTCGACTCCGCAGTCAAGGCGGGGGTCGCTTCTGATCCGTATCTGGCAACCGGGTTCGACAAGAAGACGCTGACGCTCAAGGCGGATAAGGCTGCGCAGATCATGCTTGAAGCGGATATCGATGGCACGGGGAACTGGGTGCTGGTCCAGAAATTCACGCTGGCCTCCAATGAGACCAAGACGCAGGTCTTTGATGATGCTTTTTCAGCCTACTGGCTGCGCGTAGTCAGCGATGTCGATTGCACGGCTACGGCACAATTTCTCTACGAATAACTGACTTGTTCAGCAAAGGATAGATGTATGAAGGCAGTTCAGATGTGCGCGGTGCTGGTGTGTTCCGCGCTGGCGGTTTTCGGTCAGGTCGGAATGGAATTGATTCCCAATCCGGACTACTCCAAATTGGATGAAAAAGGCTGGGTGGTCGGCTGGCCGCGTCCGCGCAACGCAAAGATTTTCAAAGATAGCGAGGGTTCGCGTCTCGTGCTGAGCGGCGAGCAGGCGAGTGTCAATTTCACCATTCCCTTGAAGGAGGAGTGGGGCCAGCTCAAGTTGTCCACGCAGATGCGCGTCACGGATGTCAAGCCGGGCAAGGACTCCTGGAGTACGGGCCGCATCGCCATGTGTTTCGTGGATGAGAACAACACGATGGTCGGGGCCTGGCCCAATGTCTTCGGATTTACCGGCACGTTGGACTGGCAGCCGTGCGAACGCATCTATGCTATCCCGAAAGGCGCGAAGCGGTTGCAGATCAATCCGTGTAACCTCGGTGCCTCGGGCATTGTGGAATTTAAGGCGATCTCGTTGTCCGTGCATCGTCTGCGTGCCAAGCCAGAGAACGCACCGCTGCCGGAGGGCGTTGCGTCGTCCGTCTGGAGCTTAGAGGAGGCTTGGCGCGAAACGACGCCGACGCGCGAACGCATTTCGTTGAACGGGTTGTGGGGCTTCCGTCCTACGCTTTCCAACGATGCGCCTGCGCAGGTTCCTGCTGCAAACGATTGCTGGGGGTGGATCAAAGTGCCGGCGGTCTGGCCTGGAAAGTGGGAGGGCGACGAAGCCGTTCAACGCGTCTGGGTGGCGCCGTGGTTGGTCGAGAATGTGCCCGCAGTTCTGGATTTCGATCAGGCATGGTACAGGCGGCGTTGCACGCTGCCAGCCTCGTTTGTCGGAAAACGCGTTGTGCTGGATTTCACCATGCTGCAGACGCATGTCAAAGCGTTTGTCGATGGCGTGGAGGTCGGTCAGCTCTGGTATCCGGGTGGCGAGCTGGATGTTACGCGTGCGATCAAGCCCGGCACAGAACAGGAGTTCGCCTTGCTGGTCACGGCCCGTCCGATGAGCGCGGAAACACAATCCTTCATGGCTCCGGAACGCATCATCAAGGATAAAGCCAGTGTCCGCATGAAAGGAATCACGGGCGACCTCTATCTCGTGGCGACGCCTTCTGCGCAGCGCATCCAGGATGTGCAGGTCATCACCTCGACGCGCGATAAGCAGATCGCCTTTGTCGTGGAAACAGAGGGGCTTGCTGCAGGAACCTATCAGGTGGAGGCTGCGGTTGAGGGCTGCGGTGCGAAGAAGCGCTTCAGCGCGCAGACGGTGCAGGCGGAGTCAAATGGGATTCTGCGTCTCTCCGCGCAATGGAAAGATCCTCAGCTGTGGGATATCGCTACGCCGCAAAACCGCTATACGGCGGTGGTGACCGTGCGCACCGCCAAGGGCGAGGTGATCGATACCTTTACGCCGGTGAAGTTCGGCTTCCGCGAATTCCGCGTCGATGGCCGTAACTTCATGCTGAACGACATCCCTGTGCATCTGCGGGCGCTGCACAACACCTCGATGAACAGTCCGGCGGACAAGGCGTGTACAGCCAGTGCGCGCGAACACTGCCGTCGCATCCAGCAGTATGGTTTTAATTTTGTCATTGCCGGCAATTATGACTTTCTGCCCGGGGGCACGAGCTATCTGGATGGTCTGATGGAGGCGTGCGATGAAACCGGCGTGCTGCTCTCCTTCACCCTGCCGCACATCAAGGAGTTTAATTTCAAGATGCAGGATCCTGCGACTGCGGCGCGGTACCGCGCGTTGGCCCACTGGCTGATCCGGCGCGCGCGCAACCATCCCAGCGTGGTTTTCTACGGGATGAATCACAATTGCACAGGCTACTTCGGCGACCAGAATCCGCTGAAGATCGATGGACTTTTCGAAATGCCGGACAACTCCGGCAAGAAAAACGCGTGGTGGGAAAACAATCGGCGGCAGGCGCGCATCACGGCCGAGATTGCGCGGTCGATCGATCCGACGCGGCCGATCTATCACCATCAGTCCGGCAACCTCGGTGACCTGCACACCGTGAACATCTACCTCAACTGGGCGCCGCTGCAGGAGCGCAGCGACTGGCTGGAACATTGGTCCACCGTCGGTGTGAAACCGCTCTTCTTCGTGGAGTGGGGCCTGCCGCATATTTCGAGCTGGTCGAGCTATCGCGGCCCCAAGTTCATCTGGCGCTGTGAGGCCTTCCAGAGCCTCTGGGCCTCGGAGTTTGGCGCGCAGTTCTGGGGCGATGCCGCGTATCAGCCGACGCCTGAAGCCTACGCCGCGCTGGCGCATGAGGAGAAGCTGTGGGCTAAGGGCGTGGAGTTCCGCTGGTCGGATCTCAACCGTCCGCTGCGTGCCCTGACGAATAACTATCAGAATGTCCAGGCGCTCTTTGCCTCCGATAACTGGCGTTCGCATCGCGCCTGGGGCATCTCCGCCATGCTGCCGTGGGATCAAGGTGATTTCTGGGAGCGCGTGGCCAAGACCGAGGCGCGGCCCGTGTCGAACAGCCTTGCAAATTTGAAACAGCCGGGTATCGTGCCGGATTACCTGACGCCCGATCATCAGTTCATCAACGATACGGGGGATCGCGCGGCCTTTGAGCCGAGCAGTGTGGGCCATGCCTTTTTGCGCTGGAACATGCCGGATTGTGCCTTTATCGCTGGTGCAAAACGCGTAACGGATAAGCAGCATCTCTACGCCGTTGGCGAGCGCTGTGAAAAGACCCTGGTTCTGTTGAATGACCGCCGTCAATCGCAGAAGATTGCGTGGCAGATCGCGTTACTGAAGGGTGAAACCGTGCTCGCGAAAAAGAGCGGACGCGAACGCGTGGAACCCGGAACCCAGGCCCGCGTGCCGGTCGCGTTTGACGTGCCTGAACAGGCGGGCGATTATCAGCTGCGCGCAACGTTCACCTTTGCCGATCAGGTTGTCCAGCACGATACCTTTGCTGTGCGCGTGGTTCCGCCTGTGGCAGCCCTCGCGCCTGCCACGGCTGTGACGCTCTACGATACCAAGGGCATCACGACAGCGCATTTCCAGCGGTTGAAAATCCCGTTCACGACGTATCAGCAGGGGCATGTCTTGAAGGCCGGGGAGGTCGTGGTGATCGGGCGCGAATCGCTCGATGATACATCTGCGCCATGGGTGCGTCAACTGCCCAAGGGTGTGCGTCTGCTCGTCTTTGAACAGCAGGCGAATGAACTCTATACGCGCCTCGGATTTCGCATTGCGGAGCGCGGTGCGCGTCAACTCTTTCCGCGCTTTACGCATCCGATCACACGCGGATTGGATGCGGTTGATCTGAGTTGCTGGCGCGGACGGGCTACGCTGATTCCTGAACATTTGCAGGACATCGATGCCATCGAGACGCGCGATCCGGGCTGGAAATGGTGCGACCAGTGGAGCACCCGCGTCTGGCGGTGCGGTACCTGGGGGAACGTGGCCTCCGTGTTGATCGAGAAACCCGCAAAGGGCGATTGGCGTGCGCTCGTCGATGGCGAATTCGATCTGCAATATGCACCGCTACTCGAAAAAATTGAGGGTTCCGGACGCATCATCTTCTGCCAGCTCGATGTGAGCGGCCGCAGCGAACCTGACCCGGTTGCCGATGCGTTGACGCTCCGGCTGCTGAATGATCTGCAGGAGACGAAGGCGGTAACGTCGCAGGCGGTCTGCGCGCTGGGTGAGACGGCCAAGGCGCTGTGCGCCAACCTGGGAGTCAAAACTGCGGATGCTAGCGGCATCTGGGTCGTCTCCTCCGGTGCGGGTGCGCCTGCGAATCTGAAACAGCAGATCGAACAGGGATTGCGCGTCCTTTGCCTCGGATTATCGCGCGATGAAGTCGCAACCTGGAGTCCTGTGGCAGCCCCGACGGTTGCCACCAACGCCTACTTTACGCGCATTGAAAAATTGCCGGCGGAACTCAATGGTCTAAGCAATGCGGATTGGGCGTGGCATGGTGAAATGAGCTTTGCCGCCTTTGCGGTCTCCGAGGAGAACAATCAGGCGCTCAAGGTGGTGCATCACGGCAAAGGATGCGTGATCTTCTGGCAGGTTCCGCCCACTGCGATTGATGAGGTCAAAAAGCCCTATCTGCGTACGAGCAAGCGTCGCGCGAATGCGATGGCGGCCCGCGTGCTGGGCAATCTCGGCGCCGCGTTTGAATCGTCCGCTGCGCTCTACCTCGATACGCCGCTGAATGTGGATGATCCGTACCGGTACTATCGTTGGTAGTAGTGAGAGGGAGAAGAGAGGACGCCGTGACGTCATGACAGTTTGACTTCAGAGGAATAAGAATGAAATCAATTTTGCTGCTGAGTCTCTTCATGGCCGGTCTCGCACATGCGCAAGGCAATCCGCGTGAGGAGCTGCTGCGCGGCGTGCGTGCGATTGATTGCGAGGGGGCTCCGGGGACTGTCCTATGCGGCGGCGAGCAGGCCTTCCCGCTGATTCTGGGATCTTCCGATAAATGCGTTCTGCCGGTCGCGGTTGCCGCGTACTACGGAAAGGGGCGCGTCGTTGCTGTGGGACATCCTGGGTTCTACTCAGCCAAGGCCTGCGAAAAGGGAGATACAGCCTGTTTCATGTCCAATGCGCTGGCTTGGGCTGGTCAGGGCAAGATCAAGATCGCGGTTTTTCAGAATCGCGATTTTTTGCATGATCTGCAAAGCAAGGGATACGCGGCTGTCGAGTTGACGGACTGGTCTGCATTGACTGCCGATGTCGGTGTGCTGGTCGCCTATCCTGACGCGATTCCTGAAAAAGAACTAGAACGTGTTCGGACCTTTATTACGCAGGGCGGGGGCTTGCTGGCTTCCGGCATCGGCTGGGGCTGGCTACAGGTCAGCGGCGGAAAATCGCTGGTCACCGACAATCGCTTCAATCGGTTGTTGAAACCTGCGGGACTGCTGATCACTGCGGATTTCAGCGGACGCACGGATGCGGCGGGCTATGTGGTCGGGCCGATCCCGCGCGGAGTTTCTGTGACGGAGGCGGCGGCGCTCGCGCTGCAAGGGGGAACCCTCGATCGCGCAACGCTGCGCCAGCTCAACCTCACGCTCTGCTCCGCGAAATCCGTACTGGCGGACAATGACACCTCGCTTTGCGCGCAGGCGCTTGCGCCGATTCTCGCCAAGCAGACGCGCATTTCTCTCTCAGAAAAGAAACCGTTGACAGAAGCGCATATTGCGGAGCGGCTTGCGCTGATCGTTGAAGGTCGCGAGTGGCTGGCACATCCGCAACAGCGCTGGCCTGCTTCTGCCGCAGCCTCGGCGTATCCCGGCGTGGTAGGCCCTCAGGTGCAACGCATCATTCGCGAGGTGAAGCTTGATCTTTCGATTCCTCGCTGGCACAGTACGGGCTGTTTTTTATCGGCCGGCGATCCTCTGACCGTTCAATTGCCCGCCGGTGCGGAAAAACTTGGATTGAAGGTGCGCGTCGGGTCGACGACCTGCAACGTGACGCACCATGAAAAATGGGTGCGGGCGCCGCGCGTGGATGTGGAGATTCCGCTGACGGCACCGACCACGACCTTCTCTTCCCCTTACGGCGGATTAGTCTATCTGATCGTTCCCGAGAACAACAAGGACGGTGCCTCCAGTGTCACCTGCTCCTTGCGCGGCGTCGTGGCTGCGGGATGGTTCAAGGTCGGTCGCGATGCGCTGATGAGCTGGCCTGCGATCAAGCGCGC
>CAZMLC010000094.1:0-9099 GCA_964567125.1 uncultured Akkermansia sp. | reverse complement strand
TCGGACTCCAAACGCCCTGCTCGTTGCGCCAATCTGCGGTGGCAGTCCGCGGGTCTGCCACACCCTGATACGACTCAACCACGACCTCGCCCAATCCCTTCTCATCGCGGCCGCGCATCACACCGATGAGATCGAGCGTCTGCGCCTCGGGCCAGCTCAGCACGATCCACTCCGGCTGCTCAGCCGTAATCTTTTCTTTCCGCGGTGCCGAGAAGAAATTCCGCTGCGCATCCACGAATCCATCGTTCAGCGTTTCGGGCCGATTCAGCCACCCCAACGGACGGAACCCGCTGCTCAGCTTGTCCGCGGAGCTCACCGTGACAATTGCCTGGCCTGCCACATTGGCGGCTCGGAATGAGAGACAGCCCACATAGGGTAGGAGCGAGCGATACGCAGTCTTGCCGGAGCCGAATCCCGCCCATTGACTCCCGGCAACACCGCCGGCACCATGACCTGCATTGATGAGCGTGCGCGGCACGCGGAAGACCAGCGCGTTGCGCTGCTCACCGACAGCCAGAGGCTCCAGGCGGAGCTGCTGATCCTGATAGGTCATAAGCGTCGCCGCCTCGAGTGGTTGCTCACACATCACGGTATACACTGATTCACCGGCAGCGGCAACCTCGGCGCTCGGCCACTCCACGATTTCCCAGCCGTGGGCAGTCTTCTGAATCGCGGCGGCATTCGTCCCGGGCTCGACCACGCCCTTGATCTGCGCAAAACCCGTCAACGCCGCACAGCATCCCATCCAAAAAAGCACTTTGCCCATATGCATCCTTTATCAAAAAAAGCGGCGGTGAAGGTTTCCCCTCACCGCGCCACTATCCTATCGGACCCCGTAATTCTCGCGCACAAGGTCGCGCGGCAATTCCTTGATAAACCGCGACGGCTTACAGAAGTAGACGCCGCCATCGCGCGTGCGCCGCATACCGGGCACGCACAGCGTCAACTCGTCCTTGGCGCGCGTCACCGCCACATAGAAGAGGCGCCGTTCCTCCGAATCATTTTCCGCTTCGCCAATCGAGCGCGTGGAGGGGAACATGCCTTCGGTAACCCACAGCACGAAGACCACCTTCCATTCAAGGCCCTTGGCCTGATGCACGGTACTCAGATGGAGCTTGGGCGTGGTATCGCCTGCGGCGCGGCGCCGATACTCATGATCGACATTCGTCAGCAGCGCCACATCCTGTAGAAATTCAGCCACGGAATTCGACTTGGCAACCTGCAACGCCAATTCGTGCAGATCGTCCTCGCGCTTATCCGCGTTCTCATAGACCCGGTAGAGATGCGTCTGGTAGAAGCGTTCGTAAAAGCGTTCAATCGCCTCGGCGCCTTTGGTCGAGAGCTGCTCCGCATGGTACTCGGCGAAGAGCGTATCGATCGTCTGCCACTGTCCGCGTGCGGCAGGCTTCACGGCTGCCACCAGCGCCGCGCGCTGCGCAGGATCGCGGCTGTCGAATCCGCCGCCCATCTTGACCCATAGCGATTCAATCGTCTTAGGCCCGACCCCTTCCAGCATGCCCAGCAACCGGGCAAAGGCCAGATAGTCGCGCGGTTGTTCGCAGACCTTCAGAAACGCGACAACATCCTTGACGTGCGCCTGTTCAAACACGCCGATACCGGAGGTGATGACGTGCGGCAGGCGCGCGCGATGCAGGGCCATCTGCAATTCAATGGAGTGGAAATGCGCGCGGTACAGCACCGCCATGTCGCTCAGCGAATAGCCGTCATCCATGTAGCGCCGGACCAGCGTGATGAGCGCCAGCGCCTGCTCATCGCCATCGCGCAGCATCAGCACGCGCGGCTTCGCGCGGCTCTCACGCGTCGGGCGCAGCGTCTTCTGGAACTGCTCGGGATTGCCCTTGATGCAGGCATTGGCCACATCCAGGACTTCAGGGACGCTGCGGTAGTTCTGTTCCAGCTTCACGATCTGGCAGTCGGGCCAGCGTTTGGGAAACTCCATGATGTTGCGGAAATCAGCGCCGCGCCACGAGTAGATGCACTGGAAATCATCGCCCACGGCCATGACGTTGCGATGGTACCCGGCCAGCAGATCAACCATCTGCGCCTGCAGCATGTTCGTATCCTGATATTCATCGACCAGGATATAGCGGAACTTGCGCTGATAATATTCCAGAATATCGGGATGTTCATTCAGCAGCTTCAGACCATTGACGAGCAGGTCGTCGAAATCCATCATGCCTTCGGCTTTCTTGCGCTCCTCATACCGCTGCGCCACGCGCACGATATCCGCGGGACTACCCACGAGGTCGGTCGAATAATCAGCCAGGACCTCGTCGACCGAGCAGGCGCGATTCTTGGCCGCGCCGATCAGGGAACCGATCACATCCTTTTTGGGAAACTCTTTCTTGTTGCGCACCAGCTCATTAATCGCCGCATGGATCAAGGCATGGGAATCGTCGCGATCGAGGATGACAAAGCTGTTGGGATAGCCGATGCGATTCGCAAACCGGCGTAGAAAGCGATTGCAGACATGGTGGAACGTGCCGCTCCAGAGATTGCCCACGGCGGGGCCGGCGACCTCTTTGGCACGTTCGAGCATCTCACTCGCCGCCCGGTTGGTAAAGGTCAGCAGCAGCAGGTTTTCGGGCGAGACACCGCGCTCGACCAGATAGGCCACGCGATAGACCAGCGTGCGCGTTTTGCCTGTTCCCGCAGCCGCAAGCACCAGCAGCGGGCCATCCGCCGCAGTCGCGGCCGCGCACTGCTCAGGATTCAACAATTTCGAGTAATCGGTCATTCCACTCCTGTATCCGCTAAACCGGAAAATTTGATGCGATCCTGCTCCGCTTTCTGACGCTGTTCATCCGCCAGCAGCTGCCGTTTTTTGCGACGTTCCGCCAAGACCTTCATAGGATCGTCGCCCAGCACGGAGGCCAGGTCGACGTGCGTCCGTGTCCGCGGATCGTCCAGCGATCCGTTCAGCTCAGGATCGGAACAAAACGGGAAGATCAGCGCGCCTTTGGCGCAGAGCCGCGAACAGGCCGGACAACCGACCTTGCAATTCAGGGGACGCACAACGCGCACGCGCTGCGTCGAGGGTTCTGCCGGGTCCGTTGCATAGACCGAGAAGAGGCAGTAATCCGCGCAGACTCCGCAGCCCACACAATAATCGCGATCGATCACCGGGTACCAGGGCACACCGTACCCCTGCTTCAGCGCAGCGAGATCCGCCTCCAGCGTCACCCAGCGCAGATCGAGCTGCTGCGTAGGAATTCCTGCAAACTGCAGCAGGGCTTTGGCGGCGCGCGGACGCGATGCGCCCACGACGAAAGGTCCTTTAGTGGCATCAAACTCGGTGCGAAGGCGTGCAGGTTCCGAACGCGCCCATTCAGCCAGTTCATCGATTTCGCGCACGGCCTCGACCGCCACGCCTGCGCGCTGGGCGACATGAAGGCAACGGCTATCCGTCAACTGATCACATTTACCCAATCTCAGCACAAGCGCTGTCATGCAGACCCCTCGTTAACGAATCTTCACTAGAATCACGAACAGCAAGGGAATCAGGAATCCCTGCAACAAGGCGAAGCGCATCAGCACCTGCGCATTGCTCCAGCCCAAGCGGTGGCGGCAATGATCGTGCAGGGGGAAGCGCACGCTGTGCAGCGCCTTGACCAGCACGTGCAGCTGCGCGGCATCTTCAGCCGGCAATGTGCTCGGCGGACGCGTATCGAAACCGATCTTACGCAGACTGCGCAGCAGCACCAGTTTGAACAGCCCTGTTCCGCCATTCACCAGCACCACCGGCGAGACCACGATAATCAGAAAGGGATTGCCCGCAATCAAGACCGCCACGCCGACGAGCATGCCAAGCAGACGCGATCCGGCATCGCCCATCAGCACGCGGCTCGGCTCCGCATTCCACCACAGATACCCGGCGACAGCTCCGGCATTGATCGCCATGAGGATCGCCCAGCGCGCGGCATCCGCGTTGTGCGGAATGAGCAGATAATTGGCAACCGGCTTATAGCCCACCACGCCGTACAACATGCCGACCAGCGCGAACAGCGAAATGAGCGTCAACGTTCCGGCAAGTCCATCCACGCCATCCGAGCAGTTCGTGGCATTCATGGAGAACCAGAGCAGCATCGCGGCGCAGGGAATATAGATCCAGGCCGAAACCAGGATCTCGTTCTTCAGCACCGGCAACCAGACGTGCGAACCTTGCGTCCAATAGATAAAGGCAGCGGCTGAGAACGCGACGACCGCATCGAGCAGTCCCTTCTTCAACTGTCCCCACGGCACGGAACTCGCATCGTCGAGGTATCCGAAGAGCATGCAGAAGTAGAGGCAGCCGACCACGCCGAGCATGGGCCAGTCAAGCGGGACAAAGAGCAACACGATCGGCAGCACGATCTGCGCGAGAATGATGCCTGCGCCCGTTGGTTTGCCGAGGGCCCGCACGCCGCCATCCGGCGTGTGCATCTTGCCTTTATCGGTCGGCAGACGCTGCCACAGTTTCGGCAGATACAGATAGATCAGCAACCCGGCCAGCATGGTCCCGACGGACAGCAGCACAAGATGTGATCCCAGCAAACGGAAAGGTCCCCAAACCTTACATAGATAAGGTGCCAACCAAAACAACATAGCAGCCTCTTAAATCTTTTTCGCCATCGCAGCGATATGCGCCGGCGTTGTTCCACAGCATCCGCCAATGATCCGCGCGCCCGCATCGATCAAGGCAGGAACCTTCTCCGCCATATCCTCCGGCGTTGCAGGAAAAACAGTACGTCCGTCCACCAGCTCCGGCATGCCGGCATTCGGCATCGCGATGAGCGGGACATCGACGACCGAGCGGAGGCGCGCGATCACGCGCAGCAAGTGTTCAGGTCCGACGCCGCAGTTCGAGCCGACAATGTGCGCACCGGCGGCAACTGCAGCCTGTGCAAAAGCTTCCGGCGTTACGCCCATCATGGAGGCATAGCTGCCATCCGGCTGCGGATCGAAGGAAAAGCTGGCCAGACAGGTCAGGTTCGTATTCTCGCGCACAGCGCGAATCGCGACGAGGCACTCTTCAAGTCCCGTCATGGTTTCGACGATGACCGCATCGGCACCGCCATCGGCAAAAGCCAGCGCCTGCTCTTTGAACGCCGCATAGAAAGCGTCTTCCGTCTCATCGCCGTACGGCTCCATAAAGGCGCCTGTCGGCCCCATGCTGGCCATGACGTACTGCGTAGCGCCCGCCACCTCACGCGCCAGGGCAACGCCCGCGCGATTGATGACGGAGACCTGATCCGCAAGGCCGTAATGCATCAGCTTGTAGCGGCTGCCACCAAATGTATTCGTCTCAACAATATGACTTCCCGCTGCGCGGTAAGCCGCATAGACCTGCTTCACCTCTTCCGGATGCGTCAGATTCCAGGATTCCGGGCAGACCCCCGGCTTCAGGCCTAAGCCATGAAGCTGGGTGCCCATGCCTCCATCGCAGATCAAACATGCGTGGACAAGGCGTTCTTCTAACCGTTGCATACAGCCGACACTCGCTCCTTCACAACCCTGCATTTATTCGTCTTCGCCTGCGCCAAAAAGTTCATCCAGCGAGTCCGCGATCATTTCGAGCGCCTCTTCGATGTTGGCTTCCTTCACATTCAGCGGCGGGAGGAAACGGACCACATGTTCGCCTGCGGCGCAACAGAGCAGACCGCCGTCGCGGCAGGCCGCCACGACATCCTTGGCAGAGCCTTCGACGACCATGCCCACCATCAGACCTTTACCGCGGACTTCAAGCACCTGATCGTACTTTTCACAAAAGACCTTCAGGCCTTCCATGAAGAGCTCGCCCATCTTGGTCGTATTTTCCAGCAACCCTTCGCTCTCGATCACATCGATCACAGCCAGCGCCGCGGCGGAAGAGACCGGATTGCCGCCAAACGTCGAAGCATGCGAACCCGGCGTGAAGATATCGGACAACGCCGGCGAGGCGACCAATGCGCCCATCGGGATACCATCCGCCAACGCTTTCGCCAGCGAAAAGGCATCCGGTTTAACAGAGTAATTCTGCCAGCCAAACCATTTTCCGGTACGTCCCATGCCGCACTGCACTTCATCGCACAGCATCAGCAAGCCCTTTTCATCGCACAGTTTGCGCACGCCGTACATGAATTCTTCCGTTGCGGCCACCACGCCGCCTTCACCCTGAACAGCCTCCAGCATGATGGCAACCGTGTGCTCGTTGATCGCGGCTTTCACCGACTCGAGATTGTTGAACTCCGCATACGCGAAGCCGATCGGCAACGGATCAAAACCCTTCTGCACTTTGGACTGTCCCGTTGCGGTCAAGGTGGCTAAGGTACGACCATGGAACGAGTTTTGCATCGTGATGATCTCGTACTTGCCCTTCTCATGGCCCCACAGACGCGCAAGCTTGATCATCGCTTCGTTCGCCTCGGCGCCCGAGTTGCAGAAAAAGCTCTTACCGCCCAGACCCAGGTCCGACAACTTCTTCGCCAGCAGCGCCTGACCCACGGTATAGAACAGATTCGAGGTATGCCCGATCGTGGAGACCTGATCCTGAATCGCCTTTACGACTTTCGGATGGCAGTGACCGACATTGTGAACCGCGATACCCGCAGTGAAATCGAGGAACGTCGCACGCTCAGGATTGTGAACCTTGCATCCATTTCCATTCACCAACGTTACAGAAGGCGAATAGGTGTTCATCACGTATTGATTGAACATCGCGGCAATCTCAGCACTCTTATTACTACTCATCAGCTATAATCTCCGTTCCTACTCCTTGTTTCGTAAAAATCTCCAACAGCAGCGAGTGCGGCATCCGTCCGTCAACAAGGTGAACCTTGCCGACGCCTGCACGGATCGCTTCCACGCAACTGTCCAACTTGGGCAGCATTCCGCCCCCGACAACGCCCTGCTCTTTCAGCTTCTCGACGCTGCTGACGTGCAACGTTGCCAATAAGCTGGTGGGGTCATTGACATCCATCAGCAAACCGGGCACATCAGAAATGAAGGCCAGCTTCCGGACTTTCATGGCCTTGGCTAACGCCGCAGCCGCTGTGTCCGCATTCACATTGTAGGTCATGCCGTCACTCTTCCCCGTTCCCAGCGGTGTCACAACCGGCACAATCCCTGCATCCAGCATCTCATGGACCGATCGGACATCGACAGCGATCGGATCGCCAACATAGCCCCAATCCAGCACCTCGCCCGTCTCCGGGTTGCGGCCGGTCTTCTTGGCACACGTGAAAATCCAGTCACCATGCAGCGGACGCGCGTTCGCGCCATGCTTCTGCAGCAGACGCACCACATTCGCATTCACTTCATGCTTGATGACCTGTTCAACCACGCGCACGGTCTCGGCTGTGGTCACGCGCAGCCCCTGGACGAAGAGCGGAGGAATCCCCGCCTTCTCCATACCGCGCGAAATCGCCTTACCCCCGCCGTGAACCAGAATCGTCTTGATCCCCACCGTGTTCATGAACGCGATATCGACCAAAAGGCCTTCCAGATTCTCCGGCACTTCCATCACGCTGCCGCCGACCTTGATCAGCACGACCGCGCCCTTAAATTCCTGAATGTATGGCAGCGCTTCGGTTAACACGCCTGCTTTTTCAGTTGCATTCTTGACCATTTTTCAAAAGTTCCATCAACCATTCAAAAACGTTCGTCCACACCCCACCCCGCATCAGGTCGTATACTCCGCATTGATCTTCACGTAGTCATACGAGAAATCGCAGGTGTAGATCACATCCTGCCCCTCGCCGAGGTTCAAATTCACCGTCACATCAAAGGCGCGTTTGCGCATCACATCCTGCATACTCGCCAGCAGGCTCGCATCGGCCACGCGGCCCTTGTCGTACGCGCAAATGTCGCCGTAATAAATCTGCGCCTTCTGATCATCCACTTCGGCACCGGAATAGCCTACAGCCGCGATCACGCGGCCCCAGTTCGGATCGAGGCCGAACCACGAGGTCTTGACCAGCGCGGATTTGGAAATCGCGCGCGCCGCCTTCTGTGCATCGCGCGCCGTCTTCGCACCCTTCACGCGCACCGTAACAAATTTCGTCGCGCCCTCGCCATCGAGCACCATCTTCTTGCCCAGCTCGACACAGACCGTAGCCAGCGCATCCTGGAAATCCTGCCACTGCGCATGCGCAGGCGTCAGCGTCACATTGCCGGCCACGCCGCTCGCCATCGCGATCACCGTGTCGTTCGTGCTCATGTCACCATCCACAACCACGCGGTTGAAGCTGATGTTCACAGCCGCGCGCAACGCCTGATCCAGCGCCGCAGGTTCAATATCCGCATCCGTAGTGATGAAGCCCAGCATGGTCGCCATGTTCGGCTCAATCATGCCCGAGCCCTTGCACATGCCGCCCACGCGCACCACCTTGCCATCGATCTTCAATTCCACCGCGACCTGCTTGTCGACCGTATCCGTCGTCATGATCGCATGCGCCGCATCGTCGCCGCCCTTCGGGGTCAGCGCGGTAACCGCTTTCGTTACGCCCGCCGCAATGCGGTCCATCGGCAGATTCACGCCGATCACGCCCGTGGAGCAAATCAGCACCAGCTGCTCCTGAATACCCAGCGCAGCGGCAGCCAGACGCGCCATTTCCCTAGCGTTCGCCAGACCGGTCTCACCCGTACATGCATTGGCGCACCCGCTGTTGACCAGAATCGCCTGCGCACGGCCTCCGGCAGTGCGTTCGCGATCCACCTGAACCGGCGCTGCGGCCACCTTGTTCGTCGTGTACATGGCGGCGGTTGCCGCCGGCGCAATAGCGACCAGCAACGCCATATCCTTGCGGTTCGTGTATTTAATCCCAGCTTCGACGCCACACGCTTTGAAACCGGCTGCCGCGGTGACGCCTCCTGCAATAAAATCGAATACTTTCATCTGAAAAAGCCAATCCTTGGTTTGAATCTTCTATTATTGTCGATTTGACTGTATAAAGTCGATGAAAATCGATAAACCGAGCGATCTTTATCTCATTTTATCCGTTTTCTGGCGTCATACGCGCGTCGAGTCAAAACGACTCATACGCCGATGTACACCCCCGTGCAGGCGTATGAACCGTCTGGTGTAATAGGGACAATCTCCTGCCCGATAAAAAAATAATG
>CAZMLC010000093.1:0-9141 GCA_964567125.1 uncultured Akkermansia sp. | reverse complement strand
GGGGAAAGTCAAATCCTCCGGCTTGGCCAGAAATCTGCACGTTGAAAAACAGATTAGCAGGGGCTGTTTCGGGCTTGCAGGGAAGGAATAGCTGCGTTAAAGTAACAGACAATAAAACAATGCGTTTGGGTTGAAATCAGAGGTGGTGCTATGCGGGGAACAGTATTGACGATTGGAATTTTTTGTGCGCACTGTGCTGGTCTGGCTGCGGATGGGATCTGGACTGCAGGTTCAGGGAGCTGGACGAATACAGCGAATTGGAGTAGTGACACTCTGCCCGGTATCGGGGATAAAGCGTTGTTTACTGGAGCGGGCGGTCCGATTAATAACGTTTCCGCGACGGTGAAGGCGCTGGATTTTAACACCACATCCAACGCGGCCGAGTGGGCGCTGTATGGGTCGGGCGTGACGCTGGTTGCACCTGCGGAGGTGATCGTCAATACTGTAAACGAAGCGGCATTGTCGCTTCCCGTCGCGGGCTCTGACGGGCTGATCAAAAAAGGGCCAGGTTACCTTTTGCTTTCAGGTTCAAACACGTTTTCTGGAACGCTGAAGGTCGAGGGCGGTATGGTGCGGGTTCAGGACGATACGGCCTTGGGGCCTGTTCCGGAAACGCTGAACCCGGCTGCGATTTATCTCAATGGCGGCGGCCTTTCCAATGCGCGGACGAATATGACCGTGCATGTGCGCCGCGGTATCACCGTGGGCCCCCTGCATGGTTCGTTTCTCGCGCGTTATTATTCGCCGTTTGTGTTGAACTGTCCGATTACCGGTGCGGGTAACATCTACATTACGCGGCAGGCGGAACGCGTCTGGTTCATGAATCCCTCGAATGATTATTCGGGCGACTTGATCCTCGGTTGGGATGGCCCTGGCCGCTGGGACAGTCCGTCGGCGTGCAGCATCGTCGGGCTCGGGGCGACGAACGTATTGCCGTATGGCGCGGGCAAGGGCAAGGTCGTGGCGTACGGCTGTTTCCGTGGCGGTTTCGAGTTGAATGGCACGGTCAATACCCTCAATACACTCCAGACGTTCGGCGACCTTTACCTTTCGAATCAACGTGCAACGCCCGGGCGCTTGCGCGTGGGGGAAGATGCGTCGTCTTTCGGTGTGGGGCTTTTTTCTGAAGCCAATACGGAGTTTGAGAAAATCGGCAGCGGCGCGGTGAGTCTGTCTGTGGCACCGGCATCGAAAGGCCTTTTTATCCATTCATCCGGTGAACTGTCGATTGCGCGTCCCTCCGCATTAGGCCGGGCGACGCTTCGCCTCAACGGCGGGACATGGCGTATGGCGCAGTCGCAGCCAGGTCTTGTCGAGTGGAGCGGCAGCGCTCCTGCCGGAATCGCGGATCTGGGCGCTCCGCTGACCGAGCTGGGCGTGGCGCTGGGGCCGCGTATGGGCTATGCTTCGCTGAAAGATTTCGGACAGAATACCCAGTATGCCTATAAAGGTCAGTGGTATGTCCCTGTTGCGGCGACCTACAGCTTTGCCAAAGCATTTGATGATTCCGCTGTGTTGGTGATCGATGGTCAGACGATTCTTTCAAACAATGTCGCCTCTGCGTTTGCCATTGTAAACGATGTCGCGCTGACAGCCGGATGGCATGACATCGCCCTGTTTTTCGCGAATGGGGCGGGATCGGTCGGCGTGATGCGCAGCCTCTCGTGCGGCCTTCTGTACGATGCACAAAACGGTGTGTTTACCGATGCGTCGCTGGCGCGTGCGCAGCGTTTTGAAGATCCAGGCGATGGCAGCGTGTTGCGCTGTTTCGCGCCGGAATCCGGCGTTTCACCGTTTATGTCGCGGCTTCAGATCGCGCAGCCGACAATCTTTGATACGTCCGCTTTTGGGTTGCCGCTCGTCTGGAACAATGATCTGGTGAAATCGCCCGATGCCGCGGGCGATCCGGCTTTGACGTTTTCTCCGACGTGCAGTGAGTTGGTGATCAGCAACACGATCCAGACCATTGTTGTGGATGCGAATCTGGAAGGGGTTTCCTCCTTGAAACTGGTAGGCAAGGTTTTGCTCGGTCGCGAGTATACCCTGCCGCTGGATCTCTCAGGCGTTACGGAACTGGCTCTGAATGTTCCACGTTTAGAATATACCAACAGCAGTATCGTGAGCAGGTGCGATGTGCGGTTACTGGCGGACAACGTCTTTTCCGCGATTCAGGTGGTCGGCACGAACCGCACGGTTACGCTGGATACATCCACCTATACGAGCAATGCCCTTGTGGATGCGGCTGGCCAGGTGCGCGATGATCAAACATCGATCGCTTTTGAGGGTGTGGGCGGAACGTGCGTGTTTGATGGTCTCGGCATGACGTACTATAAAGGGCAACTATCGGGCACTGCACAGCTGATCAAGCAGGGGCGCGGCACGCTCTACCTCACCGGCACCAATACGTTTGCGGGGGCAATTGCTGTACAGGCTGGCACGCTGGTTGTTGCGGATAATGCGAGTTTGGGCGTGGCGACCAATAGCCTCTCTGTCGCGGCAGCCGCAACGTTGTCCGTACCGGCCAATACGCGTGTGCAGCTGGATCGTACCATCGCCTTTGCCGGCAACTCGATGATCGATGTGCCCGCAGACTCGGAACTGTTGATCAATGGAGCGCTGAGCGGTGCGACGCAGAAGACGGGGCTTGGGAAATTAACGCTGCTTGGCAATCAAGCGAATACAGTGCAGCTTTCGGTGTTGGCTGGCGAGGTTGATTTGAGCAAGACGAGCGGCGATAGTGTGGCCTTGATTTCCACTATCGCTTCGAATGCGCTGGTGCGTCTGACGGGAACCGGCGAGCAGATTTCCGGTTCGACCACGCTCAATGGCGGCACGCTGGATCTGAACGGTGTCTCTGAGACCTTTTGGAATCTGCATCATTTTTCCGGTGTGATCACCAACAGTTCCTCCACGTCGGTGACGCTTACGGTGCCTGGCTTTCTAAACCTGGGTGGCACGCTCGCGGATGGACCCGGCGCTCCGACCAGCCTCGTGATCAGCAATAACGTGGCGGGGACGAATCGCTTTTACGGTACACTGTCGCCGCAGACCTATAGCGGCGCAACGCGTTTGGTCAAGGGCGCCCTGCACATCGGCAATTATACCTATCTACGGATGACGATCACGAAAACCGCGGGATGGACCGCAGGCTTGGCGGAGTTTCAGCTCTTCCGCAATAATCAGCCTGTCGCGTGGCCTTCCAATACCGTCGCGACGAGCGCAAACAGCGATGGCGCGTTTCCTGCCGTCAATTTAATCGACGGCAATTCCGGTTCCTTCTGGCAGACGGTAACCAATACGCCAACGATCGTCATCGCGATGCCCTCGGCGCTTTCGTTTGATGCGTATCGCCTCTATGCGAATCCAAGCACGGATTCATCGACGGTCTTCAAACGGGCGCCCATGACGTGGACGTTGGAGGGCAGTATGGATGGAAGCACATGGTCGCTTCTGGATACGCAGGTCAACCGGCTTGATGCAATACCGAACAATTCGGCTTCCGCGGTGTTGGGCACCTTCCCTGTATTGCGGACAACGGCATGGCTCTCCACCAACAGTGCGGTCGTTGCGTCAGCCAATACCAGCATCGTGCTCGGTCAGCCCAATCAGCGTTCGCCATCGCTCTCGGGCGGCGGATCTGTAGATCTGCTTGAAAACGATTGGACTGTGGGATCGCTTGCTTCCTTCACCGGAATGGTCGTCAATGGACGCGTGCTGCTCAGCGGCAGCCGCGATCAGGTGCTGTCGCCATCATCGGCCAGTCAGGTGCGCATTGTCAATGCCGAGACAACGCCGGTGACGGTGCGGTTCGCGAGCGACAAGGACCAGATTTTCCGCGCGCTCGGTTTTGACGATGGCAACGGTGCGCTTTCGCTGAACAAGGAGGGCGGCGGGACGCTCTACCTGTTGAGCTCCGATAACCGCTACAGCGGACAGACGCGGATCGCGTCCGGTACCCTTGCGCTCGTGGGAGGTCGCCAGTCCTACCGCTATCTGCGGATGACGATTACAAAGGTCACGGGATCTCAGGCGTTGCCCATCTCGATGTCCGAGTTTCAGCTCTCACTGGGTGGATCGCTGTTGCCTTTGAAGACGCTCGGTACGGTCGTGACGTCCGTCTACCCGTCGTTTGGCGGGTATCCTGCATCGAATGTGATCGATAACAATTGGACGAATGACGCTGGCCGCTGGATTTCCAATACCGGCATTATCCCCAATACCCTCGTTTTTGACTTCCAGTCTCCGTTGACCTTCGACAGTTATCAGTTCTACACCGGAACCTACAGCAGCGATTTGGATCGTATTCCTGTGAGTTGGACCATCGAAGGCAGTGATGACAATGTGTCATGGCGGTTGATCGATGCACGTGTCGACAATGCGAGTTCGCGTCAATTGGGGACCCTGATCGGACCGTTCGCCGTTCTCAGCACGGCAACGCGCGGTGTGCCGCAGGGATATTGGGCCACGACGAATCGTGAGAGCGACCGCGTTGAAGCCGTGCGTGCCCGCTATATTCGCTGGACGCCGTTTGAGACGCGGCCATCACTGTATTCAAGTGACTATGCGAATTCGGGCTATCAATTGGGCGAGTTTAAGTTGATGCTGGGAACCAATTTTCTAACGCTGGCTAATGTGACGGCATCCATTCCGGGAATTGCCTTCAATGGCATGCCGCCCTCCATGGCCTTTGACAACATCGTTGCGATGGATAATCGGTTCTACTCAATCTCCACCTACAGCCCGCTGACTGCGGATTTTGGTTCGAACGTCGTCTTCAACGGCTATGCCTACTATACAGGCCAGAACGGGGCAGGGCGCGATCCGATCGCGTGGAAGCTCGAAATCAGCACGAACGGCACAGAATGGATTCTTGCGGATCTGCGCACCAACCAGACGATTACCGCTGCGCGTCTGGCCTTGGCCGGAACGTGGTCGCTCGATCTGGCGACCAGCGGCACGCGCCACTACGCGGCGATCCCCGATACATCGCGCGTGATCGTTGAAACCAACGGGACGCTCCGGGTTGATTTTGCCGATGAAACCATTGGGTCCTTGGAGGGGACCGGTGCCGTGCGCTTGAACGATGCCTACCTCGGACTCAACGTGGCGGCGGATGCGCAGTTTAGCGGGCGCATTCAGGGCTCAGGAACCCTGCATGCAAAAGGGACGGGCGTGCAGACCTTGAGCGGTGTCTTGAGTTATACGGGTGCGTTGCAGGCGTCGACGCGCGTGACATTGGCGCAGGCGGTCATGGCAGGCGTGACGAATGTGATGGTGCGCAGCGGCGGCAGTGTGCAGGGCAGCGCGACGGTTTCCAATGCCCTGACCGTGGCATTTGCCGGCGGAACCTATCGCGCCACGCTTGCCGTGCAGGGACCGCTGACCGTTTCAGGTCCTGTTCGGATCGGTGTCCCGGACGGTGCGACCTATCCGCTCAAACACGTGCTATTCACGTACACGAGCCTGGATACGGCTTCTGTGGCAGCCCTCGGGGCTGCCACGGTTGTGGCCTCGCCGCCGCCAGGATATGAAGCGCGCGTGATCGTCGAATCCACGCAAGCGCGCTTAGCCATCGTGCCGGAGGGAAGCGTGCTGTTGCTGCGGTAACGCGCGAAATATAAGCGGCGTGATTGCCGCTTAAAAAACGAAAAAGTCCTTGCAGAACAAGGACTTTTTAACGTAGTAGGTTTAACGGGTGCGTCCGCGTTCAGCAAAACCGCTGCTTGATCCAGGCACGCACCCTGATGAACCTGCATTTCATCGGCCGTTCGCCGCGGAAATGATCTTCTCGTGGGCCGCTTTCAAGACGGCCGGATTGTATTTGAGCACTTTGCGATCATAGGTCATGAGACCGTTGATCTCGACCTCGACATCGGTGGTCTGCGTATAAACACTGCCACCAAGGCCACGCTTCGCCAGCTCGCACAGTTTGTCCATAAGGCCGAGATAGGTCTTCTCCAATCCTTCGCGCGTCGCGGTGTCGGCGATGCCGCCGTAGCCCCAACTGCCCTTGGCTTCTTTCCAGAGATGGCCGGCGACGGGGTGTCCGAGTCCGCCGAACTCACCAAGGAAGCTGATGCGGCGGTTGTTGACAGGGAACATTGTCGGTCCGCGGTAAAGGTGCATGTCAACCGTGTCGGCTGCCTCGCAAACGCCGAGCGGCTTGTGCGCGGTATCCACACGGTCCTCCCACTTCCATCCCTTCGGCAGCAACTGGCCGCCTTCCCAGTCCCAGCAGCCGGAGGGACCATTGACGAGACGTGTCGCATCATGCCTGCGGATGAAGTCGAGCATCGCGTGGGTGAGAAACTCGCCGGGCTGACTCCACCCCTCGTTGTAGGGGTTCCACATCACGATCGATGGCACCGCCTGGAGCGCGTCCATCATCTCCTTCATCTCGCGGCGCTGGAGTTCGTAACGCTTCACTGTGCCAGCGCGCACCGGATCCAGAAACTCACCGGAGCCGCTCGGCAAATCCTGGATGAGCAACAATCCCATCTTGTCGCAGAGCGCATAGTAGCGCAGCGGCTCTACCTTGATATGCTTGCGCATCATGTTGAATCCGCACGCCTTGAGCGTCTTGATGTCGTGAGCCATCGCCGCCTCGGACGGCGGTGTGAGGAGCCCGTCCGGCCACCAGCCCTGATCGAGCGTGCCGACAATGAAATAGGGGTTGTTGTTGAGGAAGAAGCGCAGGTAACCGTTAGCATCCTTGCGCTTCTCGAACTTGCGCATGCCGAAATAACCGGTGACCGTATCCTTGCCGTATTTTGCAACGAAGGTGTAGAGATTCGGCGATTCGGGACTCCACAGCTTGAACCCTTTCGGCATCTTCACGACGAGCGCCTGGTTCGCGTCTTCGTCTTCATCCGCGACCTTCTTCCCGTCCGCGTCGCGGACAACGACCTCCACCTCTTCGTCGTTGGCTCCCGCAACCTCGAATGTGAAGGTCACGGTTCCCTCGTCGATATCGGTCGTGACGGCGTAGCTGCCGATGTGCTCCGCCGGTACGGTCTCCATCCACACCGTCTGCCAGATGCCGGAGACGCGGGTGTAGAAACAGCCCGCCGGATTGAAGCTCTGCTTGCCGCGGGAGTTGACAAAGTCTTCGGTCGGGTCCCACACGCAAACAGTGAGCTGATTCGCACCCTTCTTCACATAGTCCGTGATATCGAGCGTGAAGGGATTCTGTCCGCCCTCATGCGGCACGTCGGTCACCTCGGTGTGCCCGATGAACACCATCGTGCGGAAATCGACGCCGCCGAAATGGAGCAGGAGGCGTTCGCCTGGCTGCGGATCGCAGGTGATCGTGCGGGTGTACCAGAGAAACTCGTCCGGCTTGAGCAGGCGGCCGACACCGGAGAGCGCGGACTCGAGCGCGAACGGCACGAGAATCTTGCCGTCCCACTTCTCGGGACGTCCGGGCGTGTTGGTGACGCTGGTGATGGCGTAGTCCCACTCGCCGTTCAGATTCACCCAGTTCGGGCGTACCATCTGCGGCCGCGGATACTCCCGCCACGCCGTTTCAGGCGTCATCTTCTCGCCCCACTCCGTCATTAGCGGCGTTTTCGCCGCTTCCCATCCAAACGCCGCGACGGCGCCAACTACACTGACCAAACAACTCAGAACTGCTTTTTTCATTTTTATTTCCTTTTTCATATCGTCTGCTGCGGACCGGTACCGCCGGCTTTGCCGAAATCCATCTGCGCCCCATCGACATTCACGATGCCGAGCGGTTTCATCGTCTTCCACGCGCCGCGGGTGAAGTCCGGAATCTCCACCGGTGCGCCGCGTTTCGCCTGCGATTTCTCGGTGAGCTCGCAGAGACAGCTCCACGACGCAAGATCGTAAACATCCATATCGAGCGGCAGCCCGTTCAGCAGACAATAGACCCAGCGGAGATCCATGATGAAGTCCATGCCACCGTGGCCACCGACCTTCTTGGCGATGTCGCCGACCGTCTTCCACATCGGATGCATATACTTCTGGCGGAACGCCTCCGTACGCTTCTCATCAAACGCACGCGGGCCCGACCCCGGAGTGTCCTCGATGTCGATCCGGAGCGGATAGTCCATCATGATGCCGTGGGTGCCCTGGATGGTGTTCATCCGGCTGTAGGGATGCGGTACCGAGCATGAAAGATTGAGCAGAATCATTTTGCTGTTCACCGTACGGATCAGCGACGCGTTGTAAGGTCCAGTCAGATACTTTTTGTAGGTTTCAAGGTTGTTGCCGTTCCAGCGCGGATCCCCTTCGCGGATAAGGTCGCCGATTGACTTGCCCTCCATCGAGTTCAGGTAATCAAAACGGTCGCCGCGGTTGATGTTCATGTATTGTGCAACCGGTCCCAGACCATGGGTCGGATAATAGTTGCCGCGGTGTTCCTGATACCATTCGGCGCGGAACTTGCTCAACTCGAAGCCGCGGGTGGCGCCGCTGTGCAGATAGCCGGCCTCACCGTAAACCGTCTCGCCGAGAACCCCGAGGCGGCACATGTTGAGTGCGAGCAACTCGGTCTCGCCGTAGCAGCAGTTTTCGAGCATCATGCAGTGGCGGCGGGTTCGCTCGCTCGTCTCGACGAGGTTCCAGCAACTTTCGACATCCATCGTGGCCGGCACCTCGACGAACGCGTGCTTGTCGGCCTGCATCGCCGCGAGTGCGACCGGGGCATGGAGCTTCCACGGCACGCAGGCATAGACGACATCGACGCCATCCCACTGGCAGAGGTCCTTGTATGCTTCCGGACCGAAGAACTCCCGCGCCGGTTTCAATTTCTTCTCCGCGAGAAACTCACGGTTGATCTTCATCTGCACGTCGACGATGTCGCAGATCGCCGCTACCTCAACGCCCGGGAACTGCGACAGCCGCTTGAGCGCGTATGTGCCGCGCGAGCCGATGCCGACGAAGCCGATGCGGATGCGTTTAAGTTTCGGCGCGGCGAACCCTGCCATCGGCGCACCCGCGCCGAAATTCACCTTGTCGAACTGGCAACCTGCCGCCACGGCGGCGAATCCCATCCAAGCCGATCCTTTAAGAAATTCACGTCTGTTCATTTTCTCTCCCGTTGAATGTTTCGTGCATTAAATTAGTCGATGCTGAAAAAGGCCTTTTCAGGCCACGCGGCAGACCGTAGTTTGTTTT
>CAZMLC010000092.1:0-9291 GCA_964567125.1 uncultured Akkermansia sp. | reverse complement strand
CGACCGAGACAAGATCCTGCGTAGTCGCCGCAAAATTAACCAGCAAACCACCGCCTGCCAACGTCAAGCGATCGACATCTAGGGCTGCGACCGTATTGCTCAGACCAGCCGAAAAGAAACCACCCGCAAGCGTCAGGTTGGTCACCGGCATCGCGGTTTCCAAAAGGCCTGACCCCTGCGTAATCCCTTGCAGATTTTCCGTTCGCGAAAGCCGCACCGTACCGTTGGAAATCACCAGATTCGTGAACGTGTTTACGGCGGTTAACGCAAGCGTCCCGGGTTGCAGCGCCATGAGCGTATCGCCGGCAACCGGCGTTTCAATTTGGAAAGTAGCACCTGCGGCTGCGCCCAGCTGCCCGCCTTCTTGCACCGTAATGCCGCGGTTACTGGACTCCGCCAGCGTCGTATCCGCAGAGACATTCAGTGCGGCATTGGTCAGCAGCAGGATGCTATCCGCGGTAAATGAGGCCATGGGCGTCTGCACCGTGCTGGCATTGTCCAGCGTCAGACTGGCATCCCTCCCCGCAACGGCAGCCACGCGGATTTTTCCAGAGAACCCGCTGTTATCGCCCAGCAAGGTGTAATCCAGCGACCCCGCTCCGCCCAGCGCAATCTGGAAGGCCAGTGCGCCATCGCCCGTCAAGTCAGAGTAGACCAAACCCGCGTTGTTGCGTCCGGTAAAATAAAAATATTCATCGGGTGCGGTCTGGATATTTCCCGTTCCAGCTAGAACCACCGTGCCGCCGTTATAGCCACTGTGAATGCGTCCGTTACCCCGCATCTGCAGATTGGACACCGTGATGCGCGCAGAGCTCAGCAGCGTCAGCAGCCCGCTGTTTGTCAGCGTCAGCGAATTACCGCCAAAGGTAGCAGCAGCCCCTGGTGCGCGCAGCATACGGTCATCAACCAAGTAATGTGCATCCGCATGCGGTTCGAGGCCATCGGACCATTTTGAGCCCATACTGAACGAGGTTTCCCCAGGAATGTCGTTGGTAACCAGTGTAACAAAATCCTCGGCATGGCCACAAAAAGCCATTCCTGCGCAACTTAAGACAGCTGCAAAACGCATGATCCGCATGACTTACTTCTCTCCCTTTTTTTGTAGCACCTGACGTGCATAGTTTGCATAAAAACCACGCGGATCCTTGGCATAAGCTTCCAGAATTTTTTGACCGAACCCTTCGGCATCGCCGAGACGGAAGAGCGTCGCAGCCAGATTGATTTCGCGCAGTGTAAGATTCTTTTCCGTTGATTTCTGACGATAATCGCTTGTGCTGCTATACCCCTCGACCGTGGGAATGGTCTTGCCCATCTGGATCGCATGACCGCTCATCGTCGGAGCCTGCAGCAAGGTCTTCAGTCCGGGAATCAACGCCGGATCGTTGATCAAGGAAACCGCCAGCGCCAGCACCCGGCAATAGTCGGGCCGCACATACTTAAATTGCGCCAACGCATCCATCTGCTGATTGATCGCGGGAATTGCCTTTTTAGAATGGATGCGTCCCAGCGCCAAAATGTAGGCTGACATGCGGTTGACACCCGCATCAAGACCGGCATCCCACGCGCTCGTCCACGTGTTTGTGGAGACCCATTCAACGAGTTCATCCTCGCCCGTCGCATCGCCCAACAGCGCCAGAACGTGCGCATAGACCAAACTCACGCCGGGATCGCGTCCGCTGCTGTGCGTATCGAGTTCGCGATACTTTTGCAGCACGCACGGCAAGGCGCGCTGCGGATCAGCCATGAGGAACTGAAGACCGTCGTAATTGACGCGCAGCATCGCAGCCTCCAGCTTCAGCAGATCTTCCGAGAGCGGATATGAATCCGGCGTGTTGAGTACGCCCTGGGGAATCACACCGTCCGCCACCAGTTGCTCCTGCAGTTTCTTGACTGGAATCGCACGCAAGGCGCACTGCTCCTTGCTGGCAAGCGCAACCGCCGAAGCGGCCATATAGCCCTGATTTTGCAGATCGGGTTGCATGCGCAAAATCGACATGGCATCGCGCGTGGCGCTCATGCCGATGGCGCCGACCAGCAGCCCATCCAGGTGCTGCGGCAGAAACGCGCGATACGGCACGTTAGCCTCCAGAATCGCATGGTTGACACCGCGGATCTGGCGACTCCAGAAGAAGTCACCGCTGGCAGTTCCGTGCAGATCAAAGCGGCTCCGGTGCTGAATCACCGTATCGGGATAGGTCCGTGCCGTATAGAAATCCAGCGCGGAGACCTGAAAGACGCCGACCAGACGACGACGCTCGCGCGAATTGACGAGCTGCGCGACATCCCAGCCTGCCTCAGTCATGGTCCGCGTCCGCAATCCGAAAAAGCTGATATCCGACGCGTCGGAATCGTCGACGAATGAAAAATCATTGTTGTGTCCGCCGGCACCCAGACGAATCACAGCCATGCCCACGCCTTGGCCGTTGAGCTCTTCCGCCGGATAGAATTCCGTGGGTTCCCCGGCCGCAGCCGCCACATCGGCATTGCCCGTGGCATCAAAGACCGCCCGGGTCAGAATCACGCCGCGTTCACCTTCCGGTGTAACCACGACAACGCCCTTAAGCTGATTGCCCTCGACCAGCGCACCGACCACCATGGAGCCGAACCAGATCTGTGCACCGGCCGTGCGCGCCTCGGAGCGGTACCATTCCGCCTTGGCCTGGGAACGGATGGCGCCCTTGGTCTTTACGCCTTGATCGATCACGGAAGTGAACCCGCGCACATGACCATAGTAATACCCGCAGATCATGCCCACGGTCTGGACACCGCCCAGTTCGTACAGTTTTTCCACGACCACGGTCTTAAGCCCTTTGCGCGCTGCAGCCACGCCAGCCGGGCCTCCCGTCGTTCCGCCGCCGGCGATCAAGAGATCAGCCTCGCCCAGAACCGGCAGCGTGCGCGCCGCGCAGGCCACCTTACCGCTCCACGTCGCATAGGGATGCGTCAACGTGCCGGAAACCTCGCGGATATCGCCCGCCACCGCATTGCTGGCGGGCGCGCCACGCAGCGTCACAACCGACTTCGCCGCTGACTCCGGCTTCGCCTTGATATCGAGCGCCGCGCGCCGTCCCAGGCGCGCACCCAGCAGAATCGCATGCGCAGGCTTCATCAATTCCGCGGCCACCGCGCGCGGCACATCGCCCATGGCGCCCAGCACCAGCAAGCCTTGCACATTCGCCGGGCGGAAGCTCTCCAGATTCAAGGCCGCCACATCGGCCCAGGCCACGGTCGAGGGCTTAGCCGCGATCACGCGATCCGGCGGAACAAAGGTAAAACGATCCGCGGCATCGAGCTGTTCGAACGTAAAGGTCGTATCGCGCACCCGGTTGAGCGCCTCGACGAACCCCTGCGCCGAACCATCCAGCGGAACCTTCATTTCGCATTCCAGCAGCAGCGGCTTGAACTTCGCATTCTTGCCCTGCTTGAAATTATCGGGATCGGGCGTCCAATCGGCGTGCTCAATCACGGTGCATCCTGCGGGTGCACGTCCTGAAATAATCACCTGGCGCACAGTGTAATCCGCTTTCGGGAAGGGCGCGCAGGTCGCACCTGCGCGACGCGCGAGTACGGCGCGCGGCGTCGCATCGATCACGACCTTAGCGCGCAACGCCTGCCGTCCGCTGCGGTTCGCCATCACGACGCCCGCCACATTCCCCTGCTCATCCTGCAACACATCCGTGGCATACGTTCCCGTTAAAAAGGGAATCTCCGCCTTCACCAAGGCGCTGTCGAGCGCTTTTTTGATTTGCAAGGGTGTTGTATACACCATCACCGCGTTGGAAGGCGCAGTTCCGCCGAACATCGCCTTCATCAGCGGCGACGAAGCGATTTCCGCGCCGGTTGACCAGACCTGAAGCGTACCCGCCAGATCTTCACCCAGGGTGTCATAGGCGGTTACGAGATAGACCCGCATGCCCATCCTGCTGGCCGCTTGCGCCGCCGAGACCGCACCGCAGCCACCGCCGACCACCACCACATCCACATCCTGAATCACGGGCAATTCGCGCGCCGATTCCATCACGACAGCGGCCTGAACAAGTCCGGCCACAAGCAGTAGCGACATTCCGAAATATTTCTGAATACGTTTCATTGAATTCCTCTTTTTACCTAATCAAGACGCTTAAACCATCCTCAAAACGGAGCGAGCCATACCCGCTGAACAACGAAGGCGTTGTATCCGCGGAATAGACGCTGTGCTGTAAGTTCTGTCCATCCACAACCAGGTTGCGGATGTAATACTTGCCGATATAGTTGAGCACGACTGGCTCTGTACTCGACATGATCAGGCTCTGCGATTTGCGTACAGCGGTCCCAGCGATCTCGGAAAGTTCAGGGATGCGGAAAAGCGTGAGATCATCGATCAGCGTGCCGGCCGGACTGTTGCGCGAATTGACCGCGCTGAAGCGCAGCGTATGCGTACCGGCCTCAAGGCCTCCCAGATAGACGGTCTGGGACGCATATGGCAGCGTCAGGACATCGACAAGCCCCTTGTTCTCGGCATCGACGCTGACCGTGAAATTGTAGCCACTCTGCTCATTGGCCGTACCGTAAACAAGACTGCTTGCTTGCATTTTCAATAGATAATGGCCATTCTGAGGCACGGTAATCAGGGTCTCCATGTAGACATTCTTGCCCCGCATCACAGCTGTCTGCACGCCCTCCGGCGCAACGAACTTCGCAAAGGAAATGATGTTTGTCGAAACTGAACTGCCGTTAATCTGGATGCCAGCATAGTTGCTGGCATCCAGCGCAGTGAAGGTCCATCCATTCGTACTGCCGCCTTGGATCAAGGTCGCCTCACTTAAAGACGGCGTTGTCTCAAATCCGGCGAACGGGATCGCGCCCGGAACTTCGATAAGCGATCCAATCGACTGGCGGGGCAAGCCGTAAAACGCCAATTCACCGATAATCTGCGACGACACCTCCATGTTTTCAGTCGAATCCGCACGCACAAATGTCGCCTTCACATAGCGATAATACGGCAATTCGGCAAACGTGGCAGCGTTCTTTCCATTCAACGAACCGAAGAACGTCCAGGTGGTTCCATCGAGGCTGCCGTAACAATCAACCCGTTGCGTGCCGTAATAATCCGCAGAGCTTCCATATTTCGTCGGACTGCCCCACGTATACGCAAAGCCAGAATGGATGTATTGCGGATAGTTTAAATCGGCGGTCACAGTGACTAATTCCTCATAAAAGCGCAACGCATTCCGCGTATTGTGGTCATAACACAAATCGGTCAATTTTGGCGCATAAGGGCTTTCATGTGTGTTCGACGTCGATTTATCCACCGTATAGGTATAGGGAATGGCCGCGCCAACCTGATACGACGATGAAAGCGTTGCAGCGGTTACGCGAAGCTCGGTTAAGAGTTGCCGCAAAATCGAGGCCTTCGCCTGTTTTTGGGCAACCACGGTCAAGTAGCGCGATGTGCTATAGGGCAGCAGGACATCAAAACGTTTAATCGTGCCATATTGATCGCCGGGAAGAACCGTGAAGTTTGTCTGGACAGCGATAAATTGCCATGCGATGCCATCCACGCTGTTGCTGACCACGATACCGTCCGTACCCCATGAGCCATTGTTGTTCGAAGCATGGGCGAATAGACTCACGCACGTGAGCCGTTCAACGGTCGTCGTCCCGCCACCGAAATCGACCACGAGCGCAAGATTGGTTGCCACCACATACAGCGGATCGTCGGGATGCGCGGCGATATCGTCTGTAGAACTTGGGCCATACTGTACAGTCCCGTTCACGGCGGATGTATACACGTTATCGCACAATTTGGGAGTCGTGATGCTATCCGTCCGGAATGGATTCGCTCCTTGCGATGGTACATAGCTGAAGGTCATGAGTCCCTGCGTGATCGCCTGCCGTCCCGTCACAACCACTTCCTTCAGATCCTGATAGGCGAACGCCGCGTCTTTCTGACAAGTTACGCGCAGATAGCGGACGCGGCTACAGACGATCGTTCCGAAAAAAACATCATTGTCTCCAGCCTGTAACGCGCCGAAGCCGAACCAGGTTGCGCCATCCACACTGCCCTCGACCGTCACCGCGGCGGTCCGGCTGCTGACTCCGCTCCCGGTGCGCACGCTCACCTGTTCAAGCGCGGTCGGGACACACAGGTCGAGCGACACTGCAACCGTATCGTCGAAACGGACAATATCGCCGACCTTCCATGCGCCATCGTTAAGGCGCCGCCCTATATCCGGATAGGCCTCATTCGCCGCACGACTCGTCGAATAGGAAAACACCAGCAGGTTGGTCTCTGCTGCAGCGCGCATGCAGCAGATGCCGCATACCATCGCGATCGCTAGTACGTTTTTCATGAAGTCTCTCCATTTGGTTATCTGTTTCCAGAGTCCATTCACGCCTCAAGCCTCGACGTTATATCATGCGCTTATCATACGACTGTATTTTTTTAAGTAAACCATAGAATATGATACCGAGACAAGAATAAACCAAAACAAATTCATTATTCGCCATCTGATTTGCGGCTTGATAAGTCCCCCTAAACCCATTAAACTTTCTTTACGTTTTGATTATCAACCTTCAGTAACGGGTTCGCTATGTACGCGCTTTTCGCATCAGATCCGATCAAATGGCTTGCGGTGCTTTTGTGGGCTGCAAGCGTTGCTGGTTTGGCCTGGTATTGCCTCAATATTGCCCGTCAGATCACCTATGTCACGCTGGCGGATGGTCGTCAGCAGGAGCGCAAACTGCCGCTGGTCTTCCGTCTCCTGCTGCCGTTTGTACCGAACATTGAAGCGCTTGCGGATACGCCTTCGTTTGCCAAGGCGCGTGAAGTTGCGGATCGCAAATTGATTGCCGCAGGCTTCGAAGGACTCTTGAACGGTCGCGAATTCGTGGCTCTCAAACTGCTGCTCCCGGTAGTGGGCGGCCTGACGTGGCTCGGCGTGCTCCAACTTCTTTCGCGCGCCCTGCCCGGTTCCGTCTTCGATGAAAACCTGCTGCTGCTCTTCATCCTCGGAGCCGCGCTCTGCTATGTCTTCCCGCTGACCTGGCTGAACCGGGTGTTGAAACAACGCCACCTCTGCATCCAGCGCGCCCTGCCCTTTGTCCTCGACCTCCTGACGCTCTCCGTCGAAGCCGGCATGGACTTCATGAGCGCCCTGCAGCGCAACTGTGAACGCCGCAAACTCGACGCGCTCAACGAAGAGCTGATCCGCATGACGCGTGAAATCCAAGTCGGCATTCCCCGCCGCATCGCGCTGCGCAACTTAGCGACGCGCGTGGATCTCGCGGATCTGCGTTCTGTCGCCAACGCGCTGATTCAGGCGGACGAACTGGGTGTCAGCATCGGCTCGATTCTGCGCATCCAGTCTGACCAGATGCGGTCACGGCGCTTTGACCGTGCGGAAAAGCTGGCCAACGAAGCGCCGGTTAAAATGCTCGGACCGCTGATGCTCTTTATCTTCCCCGCTGTGTTCGTTATCCTTCTGACTCCGATTTTGCGTGAAACCATGGGACAACTCTTTTAATTATGAGCACTTCATTTGTATTATACTTCGACACGGGCATACGTGCAGGCGAACGCATTCCTTTTAACGGTTCGGTCATGGAACTGGGCCGTTCGTCACAAAACGACATCACGCTTGCTGATGTCCAACTCTCGCGCAATCACTGCCGCTTGGAGCTGCGCGGCTCAACGCTTTGGATCACGGATCTCGACAGCGCGAACGCCACGTTTGTCAACGGACGCGAGATCACCTCGCTGCCGCTCTCGGCAGGCGACCGCGTCTCCGTAGGCGAATCCTCGTTTGTCATTGAAGTCGCGGAAGCGGCTCCGGTCCATGCGGAAACAGCAGCTCCCGTCATCGACCTCGGTTTTGAAAACACGTCGGAAACCGAAGAACCGCAGAAGAAAAATCTGATCCGCCCGATCATCTGGTCCGCGGGTGCGATTCTCATCCTCGTGATCGGTGCGACCCTCATTCTCGACCCCGGTTCCGCCACAACGAAAAAGACCGTGGTCGCCAAAGCGGTTGCAACCGACGACCGCACGCCGATGATTTACTACGAGAAGGTTGAAGCCACTGCGGAGAATGTCTTCCGCTATGAACTCACCCTCTCCGCCAACGGCATGCTGGCGGTCAAGATCGACGACCTTTCCGGCAAAAACCGCCACATCCGTAAGGAGAAGAAGGTCGACCCCGCGCTGCTCGGTGAACTCGCCGGAGAAATCGAAAAGAGTGGGTTCTTCGGCCTCGAAAAGAGCTATGCCGGCTTTGCCGCATCGCCGAACATTCTCAACGAGCTGACCTTGACCGCCGCTGTCGGCCGTAAGGCGCATACCTGCCGCATAACCAATCGGACCGAGCCGGAGGATTTCAAGGTCCTGCGCGAACGGCTTGAAACCTTCAGCAAAAACGAGCTAGGCATCTGGGCCATCCAGTTCTCCGCTGAAAAGCTGACCGAGCTGGCGCAGAACCAACTCGAATTCGCTAAGAAGAAATTCGCCGAACGCGACGTCAAATACGGCAACACCTTCGAGGCGATTCAAGCCTATCGCGAAGCGATTTTCTACCTCGACACCATCAATCCGAAACCGGACTTTTACGCGGACCTGCTCGATGGCTTTGACGTTTCCAGCAAAGAACTGGAAACGCGCTATGGTGAACAGAGTTTCCGCGCGGACCGCGCCATCAACCTCTCCGACTGGGCCACGGCAGCGCGCGAACTGAAGATTCTGCGCGAAATGATTCCTGACCGCGCCGACGAACGCAATGTCACGGCGTCGCGCAAATTGGTCGATGTCGAAAACCGCTTGAAAAAAGGCAAATAAGCTCTACGTATGAATGCTCGAATCTCTCTTTTATCCGTCGTTATCTCGGGCTGCATCGCAGCCCTCGCGCCGCTGGCGCTCTACAGCGCAGACGCGCAACCTGAAACGCAGTTCAAACTTACGACCGAACCGGAAGGGGCACAGGTGCTGATCGATCATGTCAAGCGCGGTGAAACGCCCCTCTCGCTGACAGACCTGAAACCAGGCTATCATCTCGTCCAGTGCGAAAAAGCCGGTTATCGGACGCTGCTGGAGTCGGTTCAGCTCGAAAAAGGCGTGCCGCGCGCCTTGACCTTGAAACTGGAACCCCTGACAGGACTGGTGCTGATCACCTCAACGCCCCCTGACAGCGAAGTCTCGCTGAACAGCGCATCGCTTGGCCGTACGCCGCTACTCGTCTCGACACTGCCGCCGGGCACGCATCGTCTCGCGCTCTCCGCGCCGGGCTACCAGAACAAAGAGGTCGAAGTCACGGTTGAAGA